>JAIRZS010000048.1 GCA_031267115.1 Treponema sp. | reverse complement strand
CCCTGGAAAAGCGGGGCGGCAATGCCTTTATGGACCTTTCCCTTCCGGAGGCTGTGATCAAGTTCAAGCAGGGCTTCGGCCGCCTTATGCGCCGCTCCAGCGATCACGGCGTAGTGGCGGTCCTGGACGGCCGCATACTCCGCAAGCGCTACGGCGAATACTTCCTCCGCTCCATCCCGCAAACCCGCAGGAGCTTCGCCGCCTTCGACGCGATCCTGCGCGACACAGAGAATTTTCTTTTTCCCGGCTAACCGGCTCAATCACAAATTAAAACGCAGGTTAATAGGCCGAATGCACTAAAAAAGGGTTTGGAATTTTACCTCTAAGTCCGAATAAGTTGAAGAAGTTCAAAGAACAAATAGTAATTGAGGCTGTTCCAAAACTCCGGGGGACAAGTCCCCCGGAGTCGCAAGCGGCCCCTTAGCGGAGCGCTGCGGGACGGAGCCGCCCGCAGAGGGGGCAGGCCGGGACCTTGGCCCGGACTGAGGGGCCGGACTTCCTTGCAAGCCCGCAGCTTCCCCCTGCCAGCAAGTTAAACAACTGTAAAAAACCCATACGAATTTCACGGATTTTTCGCCTCCGGTTGAAGCAAAACAGCCGCTTAATCCCATATATATTCGTATGAGAAACTTGCGTTTGCTTGGCCAGGGCGTCTGGTACGGAATACGTACCCGCATCAACCACCGCGAGCCCCTGTTCAGGCGGCCCGACGCCCTGGCGCTTTTCGCCCGCGTGTTCCGGCTGGCTCAGGGGCGGTACGCGTTCGAGGTCCGCGCCCTAAATCTTGAGGACGACTGGCTTATGTTTTACATTATGCCGGAAGACGGGTTCCAGCTTCCCGAGATTATGAAATGGCTGAAGCAGGTATTCGCGCAGCAGTTTAACGGGATGGACGGGAGGGCGGGGCATATCTGGGGGGACCGGTATTGGTCGGAGATACTGGAGGGGGAGCCGCCGGAGGAGCCGGGGAACGGGGTCAGACCCTTGTATGAAGGAATTGCGGACCCTCCTTGTTTTTCAGTTTTTTCCCCCTGTTTCCCGCCCTTTCCCCCCCACCCAGCCGCGCCTCCACCCGGCTAGCCGCCCCCGCACGGCCCCGTTTTCCGCGCCAGCGGCCCTATACGCCTCAATCCGCAGCGCCCGGCGGGGAACCTCTGTCCGCCGGCAAAGGCGCCGGAATTCGGGCAGTTCCGGGCAGAAGCCCGGCGGGGAAATTTTTTAACTTGCTGACAGTGGCCGGAGTTGCGGAACAAGTCCCTGGCTTCCACCTCCCTTCTTGCCTTGCTGCCGATAGTTTTGGAACAGCCTCAATTAACAAAGTAACCAGGCTTCGACATCTGATCCACTCTTAACTCTCCTGTCTTTTTCGATTTTACGGTAAAATCCTCCAGTAAATTCAATACCAGGCGTCAAGCGCAAGGGATTGGAGGGGTGCCGCCCCGCAGGGGCGAAAGCAGCCACGGCGCGGAGCGCCGGGGCCGGAGCGGACCGCTATGGCAGAACGCGCAGCCCCGTAAAGCCCGGTCCGCGGGCCGTCCTGCCCGTAGGGCAGGTTGGCCCGCGGATGCGCCCAAAAGGGGTTTCAGACTTTCAATCGAACAGGGAGGGTTCGGGTTCCGGTTCCGGGGACGGTTTGCGGGGGGACGGCGCTTCCCGGTCCGGGCGGGTTTTCGCGGCGGGAATTGCGGGGAGGGAGGCCGGCGGCCCGGCTTTCGGCGGGAAGGGCTTCGCGTTGAAACGCGCTTTCCAGGCGTAAAGCTGGTTAAGGGCGTCCATGGGGCTCATGGAATCCGGGTCCAGGGCGGCGATTTCCGCGAGGAACTCCCCGTAACGCGCGCCGGTTTTCCCGCTTTGCCGCGTTTCGCCGGATTTTTTTATGCCGGGCAAATTCCGGCCGCCAGGTTCCCCGGCGTTCCCGGCAAGCTTTTCCATGACGGCCCCCGCCCGCTCTATGACCCGTTCGGGGATGCCCGCCAGGGCCGCTACATGGATGCCGTAGGATTCCTCCGTGGGGCCTTCTTTCAGCTTGCGCAGGAATACTATTTCCCCTTCGCGCTCCAGGACTTCCATGGATCTGTTGGCCATCCGGGGGTGGAGTATCCTTGCCAGTTCGTGGTAATGGGTCGCGAAAAGGGTGCGGCAGCGTATATGCTCCAAAAGCTCCTCGCTGACCGCCCAGGCTATCGAAAGGCCGTCGTTGGTGCCGGTCCCCCTGCCCGCCTCGTCCATGATTACAAGGCTCCGGCAGGTCGCGGTATGGAGTATGTACGCGGTTTCGTTCATCTCCACAAGGAACGTGGATTCCCCCCGGGCAAGGTTGTCCGAAGCGCCCACCCGGCAGTAGATTCTGTCCGCAATCCCGATTTCCGCCTCGCGGGCCGGGACAAAACTCCCCATCTGGGCCATAACGGTGATAAGCGCGGTCTGGCGGAGGTAAGTTGATTTTCCGGCCATATTGGGGCCGGTTATGAGGGCAAAGCAGACGCCGTCGCCGTCAAGCAGGGTGTCGTTGGGAATAAATTCCCCCCGGTTTATATGGGCCTCAACTACGGGGTGCCGCCCTTCAATGATACGGATGCTGTTTTTGTCGCTTACCAGGGGCCTTACCCAGCCGTGCACGGTCGCGGCGCGCGCCAGGGACTGGGCGGCGTCAAGGGCTGCGATCCGGTGGGCCGCGGCGGACAGCTGCGGGATCAGCGCCTTTGCCTGCTCGCGTATTTCCAGGAAAAGCTCCCTTTCCATTTCCACCATTTTGTCGGAAGCGCCATTAATGTCGGATTCAAGGGCCGCCAGCCGCTCGGTCGTAAAACGCTCCCCGCCCGTGACGGCCTGCCTCCTGATAAAGCGGGACGGCACTTTTGAAAGCTGCGCCTTGGTTACTTCAAAAAAATAACCGATAACGCGGTTGTAGCGTATCTTGAGGCTCGGGATGCCGGTTTCCTGCCTCTCCTCCTCCAGGTACGTTTCCAGAAGGCTCCGTCCGCTGTCGCGCAATTGCCGGAGCCCGTCCAGTTCCCTGCTGTAGCCTTCGCGGATAAGCTTCCCCTCGGTCAGGAGTATCGACGGGTCCTCGGCAATGCCCCTCTCCAAAAGGCCCCTCAGTTCCAAAAGATCCCCGGCGTCTTTTCCGTCCGGGGGCGGCCCCCCGCCTTCGTCAAGGGCCAGGGAAATTTCGCGCGCCAGCGCGTCAACGGTCTCGTAGGAAACCAGGGCGTTTTTTACCGAGGCCATATCCTTCCCGTGGGCCCTGTCCATGGCAAGGCGGGAGCAGAGCCGTTCGAGATCCGGGCATTTTCCCAGAAGCGTGCGGAAGGAGGAAAGCGCCCCCTGATCCCGGTACAGCTTTTCCACCGCGTCGAGCCGGGCGCCGATCCGTTCCAGGTCGCGCAGGGGATGGAGGATACGCCTTTTTAAAAGCCTTCTCCCCATGGAACAGCAGGTTTCATCCATAACCCCAAGAAGGGAAAAACCCCTCTCCCCGTCGCGGAGATTGCGTACAAGCTCCAGATTCCGCTGGGAAGCTTCGTCGATGCCTACGTATTCGGTGTCGCCGTAAAGGGTCAGGACCCGCACATGGGGGATAAGGCTCTTGGCGGTCCCGTCAAGATAGTCCAGCAGGGCGCCCGCGGCTATCACTTCCGCCGACTGCGCGTCAAGGCCGAAACCTTTCAGGGCGCTCTGGCCGAACTGCTTTTCAAGCCATTCCCGGCTCCTTTCCCGGTCAAAAAGCCAGTCCGCCCAGCGGTTTACCACAAGGGAGCCGTGTTCCGCGACGGCCCGGGCGATTAGCCCGTTTTCTTCCAGAAGGGATTCCTGAACAACCATTTCCCGTATCTCAAGCCGCCCAAGTTCAAGGCGCAGCCTTTCCGCGGCCCCTTCCGGGGGAAACGATGTCGCGAAAAAATCGCCGGTGGAAAGATCGATATAGGCAAAGGACAAAAAGCGGGAAGTAGCGGCCAGGGCCGCGAGGTAATTGGAACTGCCCTTGTCCAGGTAGTCTTCGTCAATGGTGGTCCCGGGGGTAATAATTTCCACCACTTTGCGGTCAATTACGCCCTTGCCCTTTGACGGTTCGGAGAGCTGCTCGCATATCGCGATCTTCTTGCCGAATTTCAGGAGCCGGGCAATATACGAGCGCGTGGCATGGTACGGAACCCCGCACATAGGAAGCCCGTTGCGGCTGGTAAGGGTAAGGCCCAAAAGGGCGGAGACTTCCAGGGCGTCGTCGGAGAACATCTCGTAGAAATCGCCCAAACGGAAAAACAGGACCTCGCCCTGGTGTTCCCGTTTGATCCGCCTGTACTGATCCAGCATGGGACTCGATTCGTTGGAAGTGATAAATACCCCCTTGTGCAAGCGTCAGGGAAACGCGGGCCGGCCCGGATTTCCGCCCGGCGCGGCCTGCGGCGGCCCGTATCAGCGCTTCCCTAAAGGGGCCTCCGTTCCGGAATAGAGTTATCCGGAAACTTCAGTTTCTTCCGGGCAAATTCCTCTAAAATGAGTTACGAAACATTAGTTTTGCGGAGGCTTACCGGCCTGCTTTGGCTAATAGATTTTGAATTAATTTATCAGTTATGTCTACCGTCGGGCTATACCAAAGTATCCCGGTGTTTTCCTTTAGGTTAAGGACCATGCTGTAGCCCTCGCTTTCGGCAATATAACGGATCTCGCTGTAAACCTGATCGAGAAAAGCCCCGGACTGGGACAGCTTTGTCCTTTGATCGCTGAGTTCCGCGGTTTTTGTCTGGTAGTACTCTTTAAGGTATTCGGATTGTTGGTAAATCTGGCCCTCCAGCCTGAGAGACCGGGCTTCGTCCCCCCTGGCTTTCGCGTCAAGCTGGGAACTGCGCAGGCCCTGGATCTCCGCGGTCATCCGGTCAATTTCGGCCTGGACACGGGCGCTCCTCTCCTCAAATTCCCGGACGGCCCGGGAATCCCGGAAAAACGAGGTATAAACCCGGCTTAAATCAACCACGGCGAAGCGGGTAAGCTGCTGGGCTCCCAGGGAAAAACCTGCCGCCAGAATCAGTAATACGGCAATAGCGATTCGTTTAACCATGTTCTTTTCCTAATAAGTTGATAGCGAAATACTCAGCACAAAGTCAATACCCGAATCGGGGTTGTCCGTAGCGCCCAGCGCCCCTCTTTTCCACTGGAATTCCCCGTCTACGATCCTGAAACCTTTGGTAAACAGGAAGCGGAAGGGGAACTGGGGAATGGAAATACGGGGGCCGAAGCCGAAGCTGAAATAGGCGCTGTTAAGCATATCGGTAAAGGAACGGGCAAAGAACTTTTCAGGCTTCAGCTCGACCCTGCCGGCTGTGTTGTTTACCCCGGAAACAGCCGCGTCGAAAAAGAAGTCAAGGGCAAGTATGCCCGGAACCACGGGGAAGCGCAGCTCGGCCCAGTTTTCCCAGAGGGCAAGGCCCCGGGTGGAGAGCCGCGCCGACGACCAGCCCCGCCCGATAAACATGCCGTCAATCGCAAGCTTGTTGGCGGCCTCGATTTCCGCCGTTTCCCGGCCCGGCTGCGGCCAGATGAACGAAAGGCCGGAATGGAGGCCGAATACCCCCTTGAAACTGTACGTATCGGTTATGGGAATATTGAACAGGGTAAAGAAAACCTCCGCCTTGGTATCGGTTTTCATGTAGTGTTCCCGCTCTATATCGAGGAACCCGTAATAGCCGAAACGCTGGATACCGTAATAGCCCGTGGACGGATCGTAGTAAATATCCCGCTGGTCCAGGGAAACGGCGGTCCAGAAAGAAAGCGCGGGGACTATGCCCTTGTTGCTTTCGCGGAGTATCGGATCGAAAGGCCTGAGCAAAACCTCGTCGTAGGTATTGATCACAAAAGCCGTGCGGACGCCGCCCGACAGCCCCAGATTCCCCAAAAAAGTAAGCCAGCGGTACCCGGTGGAAAAGCCCGGCGAGATACTCCACTGATCGTAGGTCATAAGGAATTCATTTGCCGGTATATAGCCGGCGTCCCGGTATTCCTCATAGGAGCTAAACCCGTCGGGAAAGGCGTAGGGTTCGTCACCGTTAAAAAAGTGGGCGCTGTTGTCCATAAGGGCAAGCCGTTTGGAATGGTTGACGGTCAGGTCAAAACCGCCCGACAGCGGCAGGCCGAATATCCACCGGTGGGTATACTGCAGCGAGATAGCCTGGGTATCGCGGGAAACGTCAAGCTGGAGCCCCAGGATATTGCCGTACCCCAGGAAATTGCGGTCCTGGATTTGCAGTATCCCGGCGATGGGGAACGCGTTGGGATCGGAAGTACCCGTAAAGGTAATGCCGAACTGGAGATTGGTAGTGGGCTGCTCCTCCATGGTAATAACCAGGTCCATAAGGCTTTCGGCGCTTCCCGGAGTCGGCTCGGGAATAACATTGGAAAAGTATTGCAGGTTCATCAGATTCCGGTAGGCTTCCATAACCTTTGTCTTGGAAAAAACATCCCCCGGTTCCAGGGGTATTTCCCGGAGGATCACATGATCCTTGGTCTTGTTGTTGCCCACCAGCCTGATATGCTCGATATGCGCCCTGCCGCGCTCGATAATGTTCACCTCGTAGGAAACCGACCTGTCGCTCAAATCGCGCCTTTCCGTGCGGGTTATGCTGTTAAAAATATAGCCGCTTTCGTAGTAAAGATCGGCCACCCGCTGCAGGTCCGCCTCGATCCTCCGGGCATTGGCAACCTCCCCTTCCCTGGACCGGACCTGCGCGGCAAGCTGCCTAGCGGTAAAGATCTTGTTCCCGGTAAACTCTATCCCCCTGAAATTGTAAATTTCCCCTTCGTATATCCGGAAGAATATATCAAGAAAGTTATTGCCCTTTTCGTCGGACGCCGTTTCCCGGACCACGTCGATAACCTCGGCGTCGATATAACCCCGGTCGTGGTAATACTGGGTAATCGCGTCCCTGTCGGCAATCAGTTTCGCCTCCTGGAAAGCGCCGTCATTAAAGACGCCCTTGGCCTTCAGCGAAAGCTGCCCCCTCAGGGTCCGGTCCGAAAAAGTGCTGTTGCCTTCGAAATAAAAAGCCCGGACGGCGATTTTATTCCCCTCCGTAATAAAGAAAGTAACGGTTATCGTGCCGTTCGGATTGGCCCGGGTTTCGGAGCTTACCTTAATATCCGGGTATCCCTTTTCCAGGTATTTTTCGTATATCGCCGTCTCGTCCAGGCGCAGCTTTAACTGGTTCACCACGTCGTCCGGCTTGAGCGTGATAGTGCCAAGAAGCTCGGTACGGCGGACATGGGCGTTCCCCGAAAAATTGATCCGGGACACCACCGGCCTTTCCGTTACCTGGAAGCGGATAATAACCGCGGTCCCGGCGTCGTCCGAGGGGACAGCGGTAGGGGAAATCACCTCGAAAAATTCCGTCGCGTAGAGCCTTTCCTGGAGTTCCCAGAATATATCGTCGCTGAAAGGCCGCCCGATATAGGCCTCTTTAACCGAGTCCAGTTCCGCGGAACCGATATGCTGCAAGCCCTCGAAAATAATATCCTTAATCGGCTTGTCCTGGTACCATTCGGTTTCCTGTGCGGCGGCAAAACCCGCCAGGGAAATGAAGAAAAAAAGCGCGAAAGCCCTGCCTGTGTATTTTACAAAATGCCGCATCAATACTCCTGCATACCCGTATATTTTCCACAAAAAGCTGTATTGTAACAATAAGCCTGCGGGGGGAAGCCTCCCCCTACGGCCGGGCCAGGGTCCCGGCCTACCCCCTCTGCGGGGGCCGGCGGCCGTCCGCTTTCCGCCCCCGCAACGCCCCCGAATTGAAGGCGCAAAACTCCGTATCTCTTTATTATATCAGAAAACGAAGCGCCATGTCAGGCTGAAAGACGTGTCGCTTATGAATAAATTTTCCAAATGGAGCGGCGTAATATTCCACCGTATATCAAAGAGGGGGCTGTGAAGCTCGACGCTGATATCCGGCTCAAATATAAACTGCCCCACCGCAAGGATGTTATCATTCACCCTGTTCAGGTTCCTGCCGGGATCGGCAAGATCATTGTACCGCAGGGTAAGCATACCCTGGAAAAACATATCGGAACCCACGTATTTACCTATAAAAACAGTTGTATTATCCAAAAAGTTACCGAATGTATTGCTCGTATCGGCAGAGTTTCTCAGCCTGGAGACCGCGTTGGGGATGATCTGGGTCCGGAACGAGAACATATCCAGGCCCAGAAAGTCCCGGACCGCCCGCTCAACCCGGCGGAGGCCCAAAAACTGGGACACAATATCGGTAGCCGAGGAAAGCATAAGATTCATCGCTTCCCCCTCCTCCTGGGATTCCTCGCCGGTATTCTGGCCCAAAAGCGACAAAATATCGACCTGTGAAAGCGGCGGGCTTGATTCAAAACGGGCCTCAAAAGACAGGAGCGGCTCGTTATCCACAATCATGGAAATAGTAACCGGGCCGTCATCGGTACGGTCCCGGATTTCCGCCCTGACCGTAAGCCGGGGATCGAACTGGAGTTCGTTCTCGTTAAAGGAAAGAACGCCGTTGCGGATATAAAAACTCCGCTGCAGGTAGAAAATTTCCCCGCTCCGCAGGCTTACGTCCCCGTTCATGGAATAACGGCCGCTTACCGAATCGTTTGCTATATGGATAACGGTACCCGCCGCGGCGTTCGCCCTGAGAATAGGGGTATTGGGATTGGGCCAGAGGAATTCCACCTTCCGCCCGGTCCTTATGGTAAAATCAGTGGCAACCGGGAAAGAATGCCCGCCGTCCTCCGGGGAGAAACCTGCCGCGGCTAATTCCTGGGTATTAATGGTAATTTCAGTATCTTCGCCGGTCAGGTTGCCCGTTACCCGCAGGGACTGGTTCGCAAGATCGATATCCAGCGTCCCCGAAGCGTTTCCGGCGGCCAGCACCCCCAGAACGTCAAGGGAAAAAGGAACAGGGGTATTGGCCGCCGCCTTTATGCTGATGTTCAGGGTATCGGGTATCCAGCGGTCAAAACGGAACCAGCCGCTTACCTCCCCGTACCCTTTGCCGCAGGGGGCGTTTACCGGGCCGAAACGCATCTCGTTGCCGTCCAGGGTGACCAGTATAGGGACCGGGCCTATCTCCGCGTTGAGGAAGAGGGGGACCGAAAGCCGGATACTGTTCCCCTGGGCAAACCCGAAAAATTCCGGGTCCCCCAGGGGGCCGCGGATGCGGATGGAGGCGTTTACGAATCCCCCGGTACAGTTGATAATCTGGTTGCTGGGAATGACGCGCCAGAGGGAGACCATGTCCACATACAGATCCTGGGCCTGGGCGTCGATAGTCCTCGAACTCAGAACGCCGGTTACCGTACCGCGTATCGGGGAAGGATGGGAAAGGCTGGCAAAGAAGGAGCCGTCCTCCGACAGGACGGCCCGGATCATGTTCCGGGGCCCCCCGCCAAGGGCAAATCCCGTTTCGTTCCGGGAAAAATCCAGTTCAAAAGGGTCCTGGTTTTCCAGGGCGTCAAAACGGATATAGCCGACACTGATAACGCCCGTAAAAGAATCCAGCGCCTCGCCTATTTTAAACCAGGAATCGGCGGGCAGGAATTCCAGCCTGGCGTTAAAGCTCAGCTCCATGCTCCTGCCCGCTGCGGTCCCCCAGATCCGGGCGTCGGTTTGCGCGACAGTATCGGCCCGGTTTACCGTCAGGGCCGGCAGTTCGGCCTCGACAGTGCCGTAGCTCGCGTGCAAATTCCGGATATTAAGTTCGTCGGGGTTCATGGAAGCGCCTGCGGAAAGGAGCATCTCCGTATCCCCGTTCCGCGCGGCCAGGGCGTCAATAGCGGCAGTTATGGACCAGTCCCCCGAGGAATCCAGGTCAAAGCGGCCTTCTCCGGTCAGGGTGGCGCCCATGGCGTTCCTGGACAGCCGGTCCAGCTGCATACGCTCCCCTTTCAAGGTCAGGCCGAGGTTCCCGTCCGCGTATGTCCCCGATACATCGTAGTATTCCTCGCCCCGCTGGGTCTCCATGCGGATATTGCCCTGGTACTGCGGGGGGCCAGCCCCCGGCCCGTGGTTCCAGGAAAAATCCGCCTCGCCCCAGAGCGCGCCCCGGCCGTCGTCAAAGTAAAGGTCCTGGAGCTGGGCGCCATCCTGATCGGCAATGCCGGAAACGCGGATAGTCGAGGAAAGGGAGACCGGCGTGGCCAGATCGATAATCTCGAAACGGTCCAGATCCGCATACCAGGAATCGGGGTTGTCGTACCTTACCGAGATAAATGTCGAAAACCGGGCAAACTGATCGTTTATGGGGATAGGGATGGAATCAACCTCGAAATAGGCCGAAAAGCCGCCAAAAGGATTGATAACCGCGTATGCGGAAAGGCCGTAAGAGCCGGTAACGCTGAGCGAGTTCTGATCCAGGAAAAGCCCTTCAAGGTAATAGGTCTGCTCCTGCCAGGACGCGCTGACAGAAAAAGAAACGTCGTCTATATTTGAGAAATCGGCGGAACCGGTGATATTGGATCCGCCTCCGGGCCATACGATGCTCCCCTCGCTGATTTCGAAGCGCCTGTCCGTACCGGAAAGGGAGATCAGGGCCAGCAGTTCCGTCCTGCCCTGGTAGGCGATGACAAGCTGGGGGATATTGTACGAGATCTGGGAAAAATCCGTGGTAATGAATATCTCCGTACTGATAGATGTGCCGCCGATTGCCGCGGCGACAGGCGCCGAAAACCCCGGGATTTTTCCAAAGGGCCGCGCTATTTCCAGAATATCCATCACGGAAAAAGAATCGAACCCGAGGCTTGTCTGGAGTTCCAGGGGGTTGTAATTCAGCGTCCCTTCCAGGGAAATTTCGCTCAGGCTGATATCCTCCCAGGATTCAACATTCCTGAACCGGAGGGCGGAAAACCCGAAACTAAGCCCTTCTTCCCCCCGGATAAATTCCAAATCCAGGGCCGAAAGGAATACCCCGCCCAGGGAAAAACTGTCGCTGAAAATGTCGACATGGTCTCCGGAGCCGGAAACCGTCAGTTCCCCGTTAAGCGGGCTGTCCCCGGAAATACTGAAATCGCTGACGGTAATTACCCCGTTCGGCTCCAGCGGGCTGTATTGCAGGTCCCCTGAATAGCCGAGGCTTCCATGGGCAAATTCCAGCAAGATCTCGTCAAAGCGGGCCTGTTTTTCGTCCCCGCTGCCCCTTATCACGTAGTCCGAAAGGCCCAGGGAGAAATTTTGCCCCAGATTGCCCGAAAGATCGACGCGGTAGCCGATCCTCCCCTCCCCGTCCGCCTCGAAAGACGCGCTGCCCGTGGTAGTCAGGGCCAGGTACCTGTTGTAATCCCGCCGGGACCCGGAAAGGACCATGATTTCCCGGGGCGAAAAATTATCCGCCCGGAATTCGCCGGAAACGCGGCCGGACGCGAAGGCATAGTCCAGCGAAAGGCTGAAAGGGCTGCGATCGGGGATCTTCCTGATGCCAAGACTCTCGCTGTCCAGAAGTATGTTGAAATTCACGGACCGTATGTTGAAATATTCCCCGGCCGCGGACGGTATGTTCAGGGCAATACTGCCCTTGCGGCCGGCCAGATCGTATTCCCCGGAAACACGGCCGGCCATAGCAACCGCGAAGTTCTTGTCAAAAAGATAACTGAGGGACATGCCGGCAATCCACTTGCCCCTTAGCTCGATTTTGCCATCCGCGATACGGGTGTCGAAGTTAAGCCCCCTTAAAGAGGCGCTGCTTTCCCCCAGGCGTATGGCGCATTCCCCCCGGCGTACCCTTACCATGATGTCCCCGGGCAGCAGGGCGGCCCAGTCCCCGGCTTTATCCGCCGCGCCTTCGTTCCCCCCCCCGCCCGGTAACTTTGCGGCTATGTCCCGGTATTTTTCCAGGTTCCGGGCGTCCAGGCTGATCAGGGGCCTGTCCAGGTAAATGCCCCTGACGGAAGCCGGAATATCCCCTTTCAGTATGGCAAAGAGGGAGTAAGAAACCCTGAACCGGGAAATAGAGACGAGGGGGTAGCGGGAGGGGAGCGCATCGCCGGAATTTTCCCAAATACGGATATCCTTTATATCCAAAAACCCGAAGAGAGAGGGCCCGGTAGAGGCGTATTCAATTTTAAAGCCGAAAAAATCCTCTGTCCGGGTGATGATATAATCCCGCAGGGAGACCATGCGTTCCCTGAGCGTCTGCTGCAGGGGCCGCAGGACAAAAAAGGTGAGAGCCGCCAGGAGGAGAAAAAAGAGGAAATGCGTCGCTGTATAGTAAAAATAGTTCTTTTTTGCCTGCATTTTTTCGCGAAACAAGTGTCCCAAAGCAGCCCTAAAGCCCGGACGGACTGCCGGGAACGCAGTATGCCCCGTTATCAGTATCGGCATAGATGCCGGACGACCCTAGCCGGATTGTAACATAGGCCCTTCCAATGTTATAACAACCTTCCCATGTTTATTATACACAATTTTGCCGTTTTTGAAGGCCTCGACGGGAGCGGGACTACGACCCAGCTTCGGCTTCTGGCGGAACGTTTCGCGGGGCATTCCCCGCCGGATTCCCCGCTGCCCCCTTTTTTTGAAACCTGTGAACCGACCGG
The DNA here is from genome assembly GCA_031267115.1 of Treponema sp. Lineage (GTDB taxonomy): Bacteria > Spirochaetota > Spirochaetia > Treponematales > Breznakiellaceae > JAIRRR01. Next base: position 3,190 of record JAIRZS010000048.1, on the reverse strand, counting down.
CGGCCCGGTCGGGCGCCTTATCCGCTCTGTCCTGGGCGGGGAAATTTCCCTGGAACCGGCGGCTGTCGCCGGGCTTTTCGCGGCCGACCGGTACGAGCATCTTTACGGAAAGGACGGGATTGCCGGCCGCTGCGCGCGGGGCGAGCTTGTGGTTTCGGACCGGTACCTGCCGTCTTCCCTGGTGTACCAGGGGATAACCTGCGGGGAAGAACTGCCCCGCAGGCTCAACGCGGATTTCCCCCTCCCGGAACTCCTCCTCTTTTTCGATCTTGATCCGCAAATTGCCCAGGAGAGGCTTAACGCCCGGAACGGGCGGGAAATTTACGAACATTTGGACTTCCAGGTTAAGGTGCGGGAACGCTACAAAGCCCTGCTCCCTGAATATGCGGAGGCCGGGGTGCGGGTGGAGTGCGTCGACGCCTCGGCGGGGATTGGGGAGACGGCGGAACTGGTATGGAGGGCGGTACAAAAGATGCCGATAATGAACCGGGGATATTTTTAATAGGGGATTTTCCGGCTGTTCGGCGTGGCTGGCGCCGGAGGCGCCTGGCGGGGGGGTAGCGTAAGACTTGCCGCCTACGGCGTCAAGTCTTTTGGCCCCGTAGGGGTACCTAATGCGGCGGCAAGGCTGGAGCGCAGGGGGGCCGGACGGCGGCCTTGCCGCGCGGCGCCCGCCTCCCGGTAACAGGCCCCCCCTTAAGTTACAGGAATAGACCGGAGGGACATGAAGGCGATCAAGGCTCTTTTTATAGGCGCGGTTTTTTTCGGCTCCCTGCTGCCGCTTAACGCGTACCTTGTTACCTACAAGGAGCAGTTTTACCGGCTTTACCATCTGCACTATATTCAGTATCCCGACGACAGCATGGAAAATATTTACTGGCTGGAAAGGGCGGTTAAGGCTGATTTTGCCAACCCTCTCTACGCCCTTGCCCTGATCGAAAATGAAACCGAATGGGAAAAGTACCGCTACCTTTTTATGATGCATATTAACCTTAAGCTTATCGAGCAGTACCTGTATCTGGGCAACAAGTGGAACAAACGGAACGCTTATTTCTACAACGCCCCCTGGAAAGAGCAGAATCTGGAAAGCCTTGAAACTGCGGAAAAGTGTTTCCGCACCGCGCTCTATTACTGGCGGGACGCCCGGGACTGGGCGGGGAAATCCCTTGACCGGCGTTTCCGCTGGATCAATCTGAAAAACGCCCAGTTCTGGGAAGACGAGGCCGGGAAAATAGAAGACGGCAGCCTTGACTACGACAGGATTATAGGCCGCGAGCTTGCCCTGCTCCAATCTGTGCGCGAGAAGTTCCAGGCTATGGACGAAAATACGTATTAGCGGATTGGTTGGAAGGCGGGTCCATACTCCGGAGACTGCTCTATATCTTGACCCACAGAATTTTTAACCACAATGTCGAACCGAACCGAAGGTTGGCAGTCTAAGAAGTTTTCATTCAAAGCACTCAAACTTTCTTTTACTTTTTCGACTTGTTTGACTTAGCGGTAAGTCTTCTTTTACGGCACAATGAATCATACCCCGTATAAGGTGTTGCAAAATGGGGGTTTTTATGGGAAACTGGCTGGACGGAACATTGCATGAACGTAGAATACAGCGCTCCTTTTACCGGTTCCAGCCAGGTATTTGACTGGCTTTCCCGGTTTATCAATATTGACCGGGGACAGAGCGTCAAGAGCTTCCGCCTTGACCGTACCGAAATGCTCTGCGAAATGGCCGGGCATCCGGAACGGTCGTCCCCGTCCATTCATGTGGCGGGTTCCAAGGGAAAGGGCTCGGTAACCGGCATGATCAGCGCTATTCTGGCCGAACGGGGGCTGCGGGTTGCCCGGTATACCTCGCCGCATGTGTCCGAATACCGGGAGCGCATTACGCTGGGGAACGACTTTCTCGACGAGTCTGTTTACGCGGCTGCGGGCGAGGAACTGCGCGGTATTGTCGATTCCCTGAAAGATCCCGCGAAGCCCGGTTACGCGCTTTTTAACGGCAGTATCGAAGACGGCGAGGAACCGGCTTTCTTTGAACTTCTGACGCTTTATTTTTTTCTCTGCGCGAGACGCGCCAAATGCGATGTGATGGTGGTAGAAACGGGTATCGGCGGCAGGCTCGATTCTACCAATGTGGTGGACCCCCTTGTATCGGTGATTACCTCTATCGAGCTTGAGCATACGGAATTTCTGGGCGGTACGATCGAGGCTATTGCCCGCGAAAAGGCGGGGATTATCAAGCGGGGACGGCCTCTGGTGCTGCTCGATCAGGATACGGAGGCCTTTGAAATCTTTAAAAAGGCCGTAGAAGAAAAAAATTCCCCTTTTATTTATTTGCCGGAAGCGGCGCGGATCGATTCTTTGAGGTACGACAGGGACGGGACCAGCTTTTCCCTGCGTTTTGAACAGGGCGGCAGGCCCGGGGAACCGCTGGAACTGTTTATCCCTATTCCCGGGGCTATCCAGGGGAAAAACGCCTCGCTCGCGATTCTGGCGGCGAAGGCCGCGTTTCCTGATACGGACGCGGGGACTATAAAAAGGGCGCTGGCGGGTTTTACCCTCCCCGCCCGTTTTGAGCGTATCCGCGACAACCCTCCGGTAATTATTGACGGGGCGCATACTCCCAAAAGTACCGCGTACTGTATTGAAACTTTCGGGAGCCTGTACGGGAAAGCGGGAATACTGCTTTTCGGCTGCGCCGCCCACAAGGACGCCTATACTATGGCGCAAACGCTGGCCCCGCAGTTTTCCCGGATTGTTATTACTACGCCGGGCAATTTCAAGGTTAGTTATCCTGAACAGATCTACGATATCTTTAAGGGTATTATTGACGGCGGGGATTTTGGGGCTTCCGGGGCTTTTATTGGAGGCGGAGTCGGAAAGCCTGAACTGATCTTTATCAGGGATACTGATACGGCTATCGAAAAGGCGCTGGCCCTGGGAAAGGAAACGGGGCTTCCGGTTTTGGGAATAGGTTCTTTCTACCTTGTCGCGGAGATAAGGAACCGGACGCTGCCTTAGCGGATTGAGTATACAAAAAACATGCTTTGGAATTTTACCGCAAAGTCGAATAAGAGCCTGTTCAATATCTTTACAAAATTCATAAGTGGATATATACCGAAATAAAACAACAAAAAAGGCGGGAGCGGTATGAGGGCAATCTATCCAAGCGACATCACCCGGGAACAAT
>JAIRZS010000009.1 GCA_031267115.1 Treponema sp. | reverse complement strand
TTCTTGTCGATAGCCAGATCGCGGGGCTTTTTAATGATCAGCAGATCGATACGGAGCGGTTCGGTGGTAAGCTGGTACTCATACCTGAACTGGAGGGAGTTTTTATACTCAATAAGTTCTAGTTGGAGAGCCTGGAGAAAGGCAGGGTGCCATTGTAGCTTTTCGGGGCGGTCCGGGCCGTCCTTGTTATTATCCATACCGGGGTTACGGTACAACAAAACGGGAATGACCGCAATATCCCCTTAAATGGCCATGGAATCTCTGCGTTTACCAAGGGGGGGCCTGTTACCGAAAGGCGCGGGGCAAAACAAAAGGGCGCCGTCCGGCCCCCCTGCGCTCCAGCCTCGCCGCATTAGGTGTGGAGTTTTGCCAGGCAACCCGAAGGGTTGCACAAAACTCCAAAAGACTTGACGCCGTAAGCGGCAAGTCTTACGCTACCCCCCTCGTGAAGAAATTACCGCAGGATTTACCGCAAAGTCAAATCGAACCGAAGGTTCGCAGTCAAAGAAGTTGAAGAAGTAGTGTCTGGCGCCTCTGCGCTTACAATATTTTCTTTATCATATATATTATTACAAATGCCGCATTTATTATTTTTTCGTGAAATTTGTATCTAGCAGAAAATAGTATCGGGATTAATCTGATTGGTAAATATCCAGTCATTATTAATAAGATAATTCTTGACGATATTCTAAAATCATTTAATTCTAAATTATTTTCTACTATATTTACTATAGAACTATCGTAATAAATAAATCCTATAAAACAACACAACAGATAGACCCCATATAAAACAGAAATCCTTAAATTGTTTTCATGCTCCAGTTCAAAATGAATAAATATACTTTTATAAAGGAATACATTTATTTTATAACATATCATAAATACAATTACGGAAAATGATACTGTAAAGATAATATTGTCAAAAAATAATTCCACAAAATAGTCTGTTGGATAAAATATTAGAAATAGAACCAGGGAAATTGAGATCATGTTATTGAACGAATGATCAAATGGTTTTTCATTTCTAATTAATTGATTTTTCGTTTTTTTTGTGCCTATGGAAATCCCTTTATTTAAACTTTCTTCATAATATTTTTCCATGCCTGTTTGAAATCCATTGAAAAAGCCAAAGAATATAGCCATAATCGCACTCACATAAGGCGGTTCAATTTGAATATATAATGAGTACATTATTCCAATATACGTCAGCCCTACAATGAATATTACAGGGAAAAACAATAAAAATCTTAAACCTTGTACATTATCAAATACATGGGATAGACTTCGTTTCTTTTTGTTATATAAATATATTATTGAAACAATTTCTCCCATAAAAGAAAGGAAAAAATACAATAGAACATATTTCAATAGAATAGCAAAAAAATCGTTTCCCTTTATCAATACGGCAAGGTAAGGATACCACCTGTCAAGAAATATCGCTGCGATCAATAAAAATATATTTACAATATTTTCAATTCTATAAATCCTCATGATTTATGCAGTATAGGATAAAACTTAATTTATTGCAATGCTATTTTACTGGTATAGCGCATAACGTTCCGTACTGCGCGGTTTCATACCCCGCAATTTATGTAATGGTAAAAAAATCGCCCTGAAGCTCCCCCGCGAGCCGGAGAGCGGGTTCTTGGGTATTACACCCGCGCTTTCCAATAAAGGCTTTGCGTAGCATCGTACAGAAGGTACGCGACCAGGGCCGCAAAAATGCGGGTGGAGTAAGGCGTGGGAATGAGCGTAGCGAACGAACTGGCCGAACGGAATACATGCAGGCCTGTTATGTGCAGTTTGGACGCACTTCATTGTTACTTCTTCAACTTTTTCGACTGCGAACCTTCGGTTCGATTTGACTTCGCGGTAAAAAATTAGCCGCGGGGGCTGCGGCATGGATGCCGGCTGCGACGATTCATGAGTTTTTGCCCCGCAAAAACTCAAAGCTGTAAAACGGCATGGATGCCGTTTTACAGCAGCGCAAGGGATTGGAGGGGTGCCGCCCCGCAGGGGCGAAAGCAGCCACGGCGCGGAGCGCCGGGGCCGGAGCGGCAGCGGAGCCCCGCAAAGCCCGGTCCTGCCGCGCAGGCGGCAGGATGCGCCCAAATTTACGAACTATATAGAAAGATTATCGCGCTTTTGAACTATCGTTCCCCCGGCGCTATTGAATTGTTCCCCCTTTCGCCGGTAAAATGGCTTGATTACCTAACCCGGCGCGTTTCGGGCGCCGTTCTTTTAGCAGGAGCGCTTGTTTATATGGCTAAATACCCTTTTGACGTTATCGAACCCAAGTGGCAGAGGTATTGGGAGGAGCATAAGACCTTTAAGGCACTCGAGGACCCGGCTTTTCCCAGGGAAAAACGGCGCTATGTGCTTGATATGTTCCCCTACCCTTCGGCCCAGGGGCTGCATGTGGGCCACCCGGAGGGTTATACGGCGACGGATATTTACTGCCGCTATCTGCGCATGAACGGGTACAATGTGCTCCACCCCATGGGTTTTGACGCGTTCGGGCTTCCGGCGGAGAACTACGCTATCAAGACGGGGACCCATCCGGCGGCGACTACGGCGGCGAATGTGAACAAGTTCCGTTCCCAGATTAAGGCGCTGGGTTTTTCATACGACTGGGACCGGGAAGTGGATACGTCGAAAGAGGAATACTACCGCTGGACCCAGTGGATATTCCTCAAGCTCTTCGAAAAGGGCCTGGCCTACGAGGCGGAAAGCCCCATTAACTGGTGTCCTTCCTGCAAGACGGGGCTTGCCAACGAGGAGGTAAAGGACGGGCTTTGCGAGCGCTGCGGCACAAAAGTTACCCGCAAACGCATACGCCAGTGGATACTGAAAATTACCGCCTACGCGGAAAGGCTGCTGGAAGACTTGGACGGGCTTGACTGGCCCGAGTCGGTCAAGCTGATGCAGCGGAACTGGATTGGCCGTTCGGAAGGGGCGAACGTTACTTTTAAAGTGGCCGCGCCGGACAATGCGGGCAATACAGGCAGCGCGGGGGCTTCCGAAGAACCGGCTGAAGAACTGTCTATGGAAGTTTACACAACCCGTCCCGACACCCTGTTCGGCGTTACCTACATGGTGCTTTCGCCGGAACACCCGCTGGTCAACAGGATCACTACAGCCGGGCAGAAGGGCGCGGTAACGGCCTATGTCGAGGAGGCGGCGAAGAAGAGCGATCTTGACCGCACGGACCTGGCGAAAGAAAAGACCGGCGTTTTTTCCGGCGCTTACGCGGTAAACCCCGTAAACGGCGAGAAGATACCGGTCTGGGTGGCGGATTACGTGCTTATCTCCTACGGCACCGGGGCCATCATGGCGGTTCCGGCGCACGACGAGCGCGACTGGGAATTCGCGAAAGTGTTCGGCCTGCCCATACGCCGGGTTGTGTCCGCCGAAAAATACGACGCCGCGAAGGACTATTCCGCCGAACCCGCCGAATGTACCGCCGCCGACGGTTTTTCGGTAAACTCGGGCGCTTTTACCGGGCTTCCCACGCCGGAGGCAAAACAGAAGATCAGCGCCTGGATCGAGGAACAGGGCCTGGGCAAAAAGGCGGTAAACTACAAGCTGCGGGACTGGGTCTTTAGCCGGCAGCGTTACTGGGGGGAGCCGATTCCTGTGGTACACTGCGAACACTGCGGTTCGGGGCAAGGCGCGGCGATTGTGCCGCTGCCGGAAAGCGCCCTGCCGCTCACCCTGCCCGAAGTGCAGTCCTACGCCCCCACCGGCACAGGCGAATCCCCGCTTGCGGGCATCACGGACTGGGTAAACACCGTCTGCCCGAAATGCGGCGGACCGGCTAAACGCGAAACCAATACCATGCCCCAATGGGCGGGTTCCTGCTGGTACTATCTGCGTTACCTCGATCCGCGCAACAGCAGCGCCTTTGCCGGAAAAGACAAGGTAGAATACTGGGCGCCGGTTGACCTCTACGTGGGGGGCGTCGAACACGCGGTGCTGCACCTCCTCTACAGCCGCTTCTGGCACAAGGTCCTCTACGACCTGGGCCTGGTAAACACCAAAGAACCCTTCCAGCGCCTGGTAAATCAGGGGATGATCCTCGGCGAGGACAACCAGAAAATGAGCAAGAGCCGGGGCAATGTGATAAACCCGGACGACATAATCAAAAACTACGGCGCGGACTCCATGCGCGTCTACGAGATGTTCATGGGGCCGCTCGAAGTAACAAAACCCTGGCTTACCGCGGGGCTTGTCGGGGTCTCCCGTTTCCTGGAGAGGCTCTGGGCCACAAGCGGGAAAGTCGAAGAAGGGGATAGCAAAGGGGGGGAGAACCCCCCTCGCTCCGAAGCCTGCCCGGTAAAGCCGGGTCCAGGCTTCTCCGCTGCCCCCCCAGCGGGGGCAGACAACCATCCGCTTTCCGCCCCCGCAACGCCCCCGGAATCGCCCCCTGAGTCAACGCCCCCCCTGGTCCGCCTGATGCACAAGACCATCAGGAAGGTAAGCGCCGATACGGAAAGCCTCAATTTTAACACGGCCATCAGCGCCATGATGGTCTACTCCAACGAGCTTGCCAAACTGGAAAAAGTCCCCCGCGTCCTCTGGGAGCCGCTGGTACTTATGACAAGCGCCTATGCCCCCCACCTTGGGGAGGAACTCTGGGAAAAACTCGGCCACGGGGAATCCGTGTCCAAATCGCCCTGGCCGTCTTACGACGAAGTCCTGGCGCGGGACAGCGAGGTAACGGTTGTGGTGCAGGTAAACGGCAAGGTCCGGGACAAATTCAGCGCCGCCGCCGGGACGGACAAGGCGGCCCTTGAAAAGACGGCCCTGGCCCTGCCCGGCGCGATCAAATGGACGGAAGGCAGGCAGCCGGTAAAGGTAATTGTCGTGCCGGACAAGCTGGTAAACATCGTGGTAAAGTAAGGCGGCGGAAAAAGAGAGGAACTATGGCAGAAACAGTATTGGCCCTTCTGGGCGACGAGGCGGCGGCCCTGGGGGCGCTTCACGCGGGATTAAGCGGCGCTTACGGGTATCCGGGGACCCCTTCTACGGAAATCATGGAATACATCCTCGGCGAGTACGAGAAAAACCCCGGTGAAGGGGCCGGTTCCGGGCGGGGCGCTTTTACCGCGTCCTGGTGCTCAAACGAAAAGACCGCCCTGGAGGCGGCGCTGGGCGCTTCCTTCGCGGGAAAGCGGGCCATCGTTACCATGAAGCATGTGGGGCTTAACGTAGCCTCCGACCCGTTCATGAACGCAGCGCTTCTGGGAATAAACGGCGGCCTGGTGATAGCCGTGGCCGATGATCCGGGGATGCACAGTTCCCAGAACGAGCAGGATTCCCGCTTTTACGCGGATTTCGCCATGATCCCCTGCCTTGAGCCGAGGAACCAGCAGGAAGCCTACGACATGGCACGCGACGCCTTTGACCTTTCGGAACGCTTTTCCGTGCCGGTGATGCTCCGGCTTTCCACGCGGCTTTCCCACGCGCGGGCCGCAATCGCCGCCCGGCCCCCGAGGGAACGGAACCCGCTTTCCAAGGCCGCCGACAGGACCCGGTGGATGCTGCTCCCGGCCTTTGCCCGGCGCAACTACCTGTCGCTCATCGAAAAGCAGGACGATATCCGGGAATGGTCCGCGGGGTACCGGTCCAACAAAATGGAACTTGATAATGCCGATAACAGTTTCGCGGTTATCACCGCCGGGCTTGGGGGGAACTATTACGAGGAAAACCTGGCCGACTTTGCCGAATCACGGGGGGGCAGGGTTCCCGCGCGGCTCCACATAGGCGCGTACCCGCTGCCGGTGGATCAGATACGGGCGCTCTGCGAAAAGGCGGAACGGGTTATCGTGATAGAAGAGGGGCAGCCCTTTATTGAAGGAAAGCTCCGGGGAATCTTACCCCAGGATTTGACCATCACGGGGAAACTCGACGGCGCGCTTGACCGCTCGGGCGAGCTTGATCCCGACACGGTGCGCCGGGGCCTGGGGCTGCCCGCGCGGCTGAATATCCTGAACGACAGCCTCAGTGTTGAAGGCACTTCGGTAAAATTCAAGGCCCTGGATATCCCCAGGCTGCCGGGCCGGCCGCCCCAGCTCTGCAAAGGCTGCCCGCACGGCGACAGCTACGAGACAATCAAGAAGGCGGCGGAAGGCCTTGATTCGCTGGCGGTTACCGCCGACATCGGCTGCTATTCGCTGGGCGCCATGCCCCCTTACGCCGTTCCCGAAACCATTGTCTGCATGGGCGCTTCCGTTGGCATGGCCAGGGGCGCGGCGGACGCGGGTTTAAAACACGTTCTGGGCGTCATCGGGGACTCCACCTTCCTCCATTCGGGGATAACCGGCCTTGTTGACGCCGCGGCCGCCAATACGCCCATGACCCTGGTTATTCTGGACAACTCCATCGTCGCCATGACGGGCTGCCAGAAAACGGTCGTGCCTTCTGCCAGGCTAAAACAGATTGTACTGGGGGCAGGTGTTGATCCCGATCACCTTCTTGAGCTTGAGGCAAAGGCCCAGCTTCTTGAGGAAAACGCGGCAAAGCTGCGCGCCGAAATCGAATACCCCGGCCTTTCGGTGGTTATCTTTAAACGCGAGTGCCTTGAGGCTTTCAGGAAACGGCAGAAAGCGGCAAAGGCGGAAGGGGCGGCTTCTTCCGGCCCCGCGCAGGCCGCGCGGAAAACAGCGGCCCCGGAAAACAGCGGGGGGAGCGTAAAGCGGGACATCATCCTTGCCGGGGTTGGCGGCCAGGGCGTGCTTTCCATCGCGGCAATTATCGCCCACGCCGCGGTAAGCGCGGGCCTCAATGTGCGCCAGTCGGAGGTACACGGCATGGCCCAGCGGGGGGGCGCGGTGCTGGCGCACCTGCGAATCTCCGGCGGGCCAATCGCCTCGGACCTGGTGCCCAGGGGCGGCGCGGACCTTATCATCGCCATGGAGCCTCTGGAAAGCCTGCGCTACGCCGCGTGGCTCGGGCCGAAAGGCGCGCTGGTTACCGCTTCGGAGCCTTTTGTCAATATCCCGGACTATCCCGCGCCCGAGGCCGTCACCGGTGTGATCAAACGCTTCCCCGTGTACCGCCTGGTGGACGCCTCCGTCCTCGCGAAAAAAGCCGGGCATATACGCGCGGTAAATATGGTCATGGTAGGGGCGGCCTCCCCCTTCCTTCCCGTTTCCCCGGAAACCCTGGAAAACACCATCAGCGCCATGTTCGCCGCCAAAGCGCCGGAACTTGCGGAAATTAACAGCAAAGCTTTTAAGCTGGGGCGGGAACAATGAAGTACCAATACTGGGACCCCAAAGCAGAAACCATGCCCCGCCCGGAACTGGAAGCGCTGCAGCTCGAAAAATTCAGGGCCGCAGCCGGCTGGGCGCTGCGCACCCCCTTTTACCGGGAAAGGCTTTCCAAAACAGGCATAAAAAGCGCGGACGACATTAAGACGCTTGACGACATTAAGCGCATCCCTTTTACCACCAAGCACGATCTCAGGGACGCCTTCCCCTACGGGCTTCTCAGCATCCCCAAAGAGGAAGTAGTGCGGCTCCACGCCTCAAGCGGCACCACCGGCACTCCTACCACCATTTATTTTAACCGGGAAGACATTAAAAGGTGGACCGGCTATGTGGCCCGCTGTATTTACGGCACCGGGTGTACCAGGGACGACGTATTCCAGAACATGATAACCTACGGCCTCTTTACCGGCGGCCTGGGCCTGCACGCGGGCGGCGAGGAAGTAGGCATGCTGGTAATCCCCTCGGGACCCGGGAACACCACCCGGCAGTTCCGGCTTATGCAGGATTTCGGCACCACCGTAGTACACGCCACCCCCAGCTTCCTGCTCCACGTCGAGTCCATCATGCGGGCCGAAGGCGTTGACCGCGCCGGCATCAAGCTGAAACGGGCCTTTGCCGGGGCGGAACCCTACTCCGAGGACACCCGCAGGCGCATAGAAAAACTGCTCGGCATCGACGTGTACAATTCCTACGGCCTTTCCGAAATGAACGGCCCCGGCGTAGCGTTCGAATGCCAGGAAAAAAACGGCATGCACCTCTGGGAAGACGGCTATATCGGCGAGATCATCGATCCGGAAACCCTGGAGCCGCTCCCCAACGGCGAAACCGGCGAACTGGTCCTCAGCTGCCTTTGCCGCGAGGCGACGCCCATACTGCGCTACCGCACGCGGGACCTTTCGGCGTTCTACACCGAACCCTGCGCCTGCGGCAGAACCCACCGCCGGCTCCGCCGCATCACAGGCCGCACCGACGACATGCTTATCATCAACGGGGTAAATGTCTTCCCCAGCCAGATAGAAGAAGCGATCATGTCCATGCGGGAGGTAGGGAACAACTACCTTATCGTAGTAGAAAAAGAAGGCGTCCTGGACCGCCTGACCGTAAAGGTAGAAGTCGGCCCGGATATCTTTATGGACGACGCCCGGCCCCTCAACGCCCTGCGGGAAAAGATACGCAAAACCATCCAGGCGTCGATCACGATAAGCCCGCGCGTAGAACTCCACGAACCCGGCGCCCTCCCCATCTCCGAAGGCAAAGCCAAGCGCGTCCAGGACAGCAGGCCAAAGGACGTATAGACCAGTTAGCAGTGAGTAGTGAGGAATGAGCAATGAATAGGGCGCATTTCCGGCGCTTCGCGCCGGAAACCGGGCTTTGCGGGGTTCCGCTTCGCTCCATTCTTTGCGCCTGGCGGCGCAAAGAACGCTCCGCGCCCCTCCAATCCCTTGCGCGTGCCAAAATCCGGCATCCGTGCCGGATTTTGGCATCAGAGTTTGCCTGCGGCAAACTC
>JAIRZS010000185.1 GCA_031267115.1 Treponema sp. | reverse complement strand
TTAGGAGGCTTTTATGAAAAAAGGATTGAGTGTTTTTTTGGTTCTGGCGGCTTTTTCAGCTGTCCTCTGGGCCGGAGGGAAAAAGGAGGAAACCCCAACGTCCCCACAGGCAATTCCCGTGGCCCCACAACCGGGTCCGGTTTTATCGGGTAAAAAGGTCATTGTGGCGGATGCCAATTCCACCCACCACCTCAACCTCGATGTGGCCTATGAAAAGGGGCTTTTCGCCCAGCGGGGCCTGGAGGTGGAGATCCAGCAGACCAGTTCCGGAGTTGCGGCGGTGGTCGGTGGGGAAGCGGATATTGTATTTAACTGCCCCACTGGGGTTATCACCCCCATCGCCAGAGGCCAAAACATCTCCATCATCGCCCAAGTGAAGATCCCCTGCACCTCGGTACTGGTGGTTCCGGCTAACGCCCCCTACAGGACCCCCGCGGACCTCAGGGGCCAGCAGATCGCCGGGCTTTCCACTACCTGCTGCGCGGTACTCCTTATCCGGGACGCCCTGCGGAACCAGTACAACACCGACTTCGATCTGGTAACCCTGGCCCCCGGCGCGGCCATCGCCGCCCTTGACGCGGGTCAGGTAAAGGGCGCCATTCTGGAAGAACCTTTTGTGGCCCTGGCCCTCCTGGCTAAAGACGCCCAGGGGCGGCCCCGGTATAAGACCCTGTTCAACGGCGAGTCTGACGCCGATGGGGACGGCAAGATCGATCCCAATCTGGCCGGGGAGAATCCCCCCTGCCGGACCATTAACGCCAACAAGGATTTCCTCGCTGCCCGCCAGGGTGACGCCCGGGCCTTCATCGACGCCATTACCGAGGCGGACCGGATTATCCTGACCAACCCGACGGCCTCCGACATCGTGGACATTGCCGCCAAATATGTGCCCGTTGACCGTCAGGCCATCATCAACAGTAACCCCAAACTGGGCTTTACCACCCAGCTTGCCGTGGAACAGCTTAAGGGCTACGCCGAAGCCTTAGTTCGTCAGGGGACTATTGACCAAAACCCCGGAGACGCCCTTTTCGCGCCGGAGTTTAAAGGGATCACCTGGTAATACAGAAAGATTAAGAAGATAGCTGCGGACATTACGGACAGGAAACCGGTTTTGCGTTAAAAGACGCGTTGCCCGTGACTGTCCGTGGGGCCGGCGGCTGCCTTGGGGGTTACCGGGGTATAATGCGCAAGGTTGACCAAAAATATTCTCCCAATGTATAGTACCTTAAAAGTTTAAATTAATAAATTTTCGTAGGTCGAGGAAATGGCAAAGTTTAAGGTAGCCGGAGTTTAGGTGTTTTTATGAACATAAACGATACCTATGAAACCAAGGGCTGGCGCAGGGTTATACAGGAGCTTTGGGGTTTCCTGAAAAATTCTTTGGGCAATTTTTTCTCCCCGGAATTTTTGACCATATTGATCCCCCTGCTCTTCCTGTGGGAATTCCTCCCCCGCTGGAAGATATTGCCGGAAAGCCTCATCCCATCTCTCAGTACTGTGGCCCGGCGTTTCTGGTTCATGTTTTGGCACAAAGACCTGGTCTTCCATATCGGTTGGAGTATGGGCCGCTTCTTCGCCGCCTTCGCCATTGCCGTGGTCCTGGCGGTCCCCGTCGGCCTCCTTATGGGCTGGAACCTTAAAATCCGCGCCTATGTCCTCCCCCTGTGGCAGCTTCTCTCTCCCATACCGCCGCCGGCCTGGGTCCCCATGACCATCATCTTTTTCGGCATCGGTTCCAAAATGCACATCTTCCTCATGTTCATCGGCATCTTCTATCCGGTCCTCTTCAACACCTACCAGGGTATTAAAGACACCGATCCCCGCTACCTCGCATCAGGGCGGGTTTTCGGCGCCAGCGAATTTACCCTTCTTCGCAAAGTCTACTTCTGGCACGCCTTCGGTTCCATCATCATGAGCCTCAAAACCGGGGTCGCCATGGGCCTGGTGATGCTCCTCATCGGCGAATCCTACGGCGGTCGCATGGGCATCGGCTACCTCCTGGGCCAGGCCAAAGACTACTTCGTCATCCCCGAAATGATGGTCTGCATGGTAATCCTGGGCTGGATAGGCTGGTTTCTTATCGAGGTCCTCAAGTATGTCGAGATCAAGCTTGCCGTCTGGAAAGTCGGAAGATAAAGGGGAAGCACATGAAAAAAAATATAAAAAGTTTTTCCGCTAAAGCGGTAACATATATTTACGCGGCTCCCCCTGCCTCCAGCCTCCTCGGGCTCCGCCCTGCGGTGGCTTCCGGTACCCCCACTCCTGGTCCCTCCCTGCACGGAGTCAGCCCGCCATGATCGAAGCCAAAAGCATCAGCAAATTTTTTTCGGTGGTTAACGAAAAAGGCCTGGCCGAGGGGCTTACCGCGGTACTGAATGTTTCCCTTACCGTCCCCGACGGAAAAATAGTATCCCTGTTAGGCCCCTCGGGCTGCGGCAAGTCGACGTTTCTGGAAATCCTCGCCGGCCTCCAGGCCCCGACCGACGGCGCCATCCGCATAGACGGCAAACTGGTACTGGAGCCGCTGCCCGCCACCCGGAAGGAGCAGATTGCCTACCGCCGGCGCTACCGTTTTATTTCGCCCCTGGCCAACGGCGTGTTCCGGGATCATCCCAAGCACGACATCGCCATGATCTTCCAGGACTACGCGGTCTTCCCGTGGATGACGGCGCTGCAGAATGTGGTATTCGCGTTAAAATTACGCAACGCGGGCATTAAACGCGGCGGCGTTTCCGCTGCCGGCTGCCCCGGCCATCAGGGCGCGGCAAGGCTGAAAAGCCGCGAGATTGAGGAAAGGGCGCTTTATTATTTGGGCAAGGCCGGCCTTGCCGTCTCCGCACACAAATACCCGTCCCAGCTTTCGGGGGGTATGCGCCAGCGGCTGGCCCTTGCGCGGGCCCTTTCGGTGGAACCGAAAATTATTTTAATGGACGAGCCGTTTGCGGCGGTAGACGCCCTGACCAGGGAAAAGCTCCAGGACGAGCTTTTGCGGCTCTGGCAGGAGACCGCCGGGGCAGGTTCCCCCATTACCATCGTCCTGGTGACCCACGATGTCCAGGAAGCGGTATACCTTTCCGACGAAGTGGTTGTGTTTTCGCCGGGCCCCGGCTCTATCCGCAACCGTATTCCTGTTACGGCAAAGCGCCCGAGGGCCAGGACGGACGCCGGTCTGGTGGAAATACAGGAGCGGATTCTGGCGATATTCCAGTACGATATCAACCAGGAAGCGGATTATTCGATCTGATGCGGTCTTGGGCATTACGGAGGGATAAGATGGCGGAGCAAAAAGCGGAAGATGCCGCGGCCTGCGGCGCGGCGAACCGCGGGAAAATCTTTGACAGCATTATCGCCGCGCGGGGGAACACCCCGCTGGTGCGGCTTTCAAAAATGGGGCGCGATCTTGGCGGCGTTGTCCTGGCCAAGGTGGAATCCTTTAACCCCCTGGCAAGCGTCAAGGACCGTATAGGCGCGGCTATGCTGGACGCCGCGGAACAGGACGGCAGGCTGAAACCCGGCGGCACGGTAGTCGAACCCACTTCCGGGAACACCGGCATCGGGCTTGCCTTTGCCTGCGCCGCCAGGGGCTACAAGCTCATCCTGACCATGCCGGAAACCATGTCGGTGGAGCGCCGCAAGCTTGCCCGTATGCTCGGCGCGGATGTGGTGCTGACCTCGGGCAAGGACGGGATGAAGGGCGCTGTACGCAAGGCGGAGGAGCTGGCCGGCGGAATTCCCGGCGGCTACATGCCCCTCCAGTTTGACAATCCCGCCAACCCCGAAGTCCACCGGCGCACCACCGCCTGTGAAATATGGGCCGATACCGGGGGCGCGGTGGACATCTTTGTTTCCGGCGTCGGGACCGGCGGCACCATAACCGGCGTGGGGGAAGTGCTGAAGGCGCGGAACCCCGGAGTCAGGATCGCCGCGGTGGAACCCGACGCCTCGCCGGTACTTTCGGGCGGTTTTGCCGGGCCTCACCGCATCCAGGGCATAGGCGCGGGCTTTATCCCGAAGGTACTTAACCGTTCCGTCATCGACGAGATTGTCCGGGTTACCAACGACGACGCGATTGTTACCGCCCGCGCTCTGGCCCGTATCGAAGGGATTCTCGCGGGCATTTCATCGGGCGCGGCGGTTTGGGCGGCCCTCAGAATCGCGTCCCGGCCTGAAAGCAACGGCAAGACCATCGTGGTTATCCTCCCGGATTCGGGGGAACGCTACCTTTCCACCCAGCTTTCGGATCTGGAGGAGTAGGGTGTATGGCAAAACCTGGGCCGCGAACCACACTGGCGGGCCGCCGGTTTGCTTTATGGGCCGCGTTTGCGCTTGTGCCTGCCATCATAATTTTTACGCCTGTTTCCTGCCTTTCAGGAAAAAACGCTCTTGAGGAAGCGCCTATTATTACATCCGCAACCTACCAGCACACCCAGTTCAATGGCAGAAGCCAGCCTGTCGAGGTAAGCGCCGCGAAAGATGATGTCCCCCTGTTTATCGTTACCTATTTCCGGTCCGAAGGGGACCTGGAAGCGGGCCGGGGCGGCAGCGCCGAAGCGCCCTCCGAGGTGGGCGATTATTATGCCAGGATTGAACGGCCCGGGGGGAACGGCTATAAGCCGGGCAAAAATATAAAGATCGAATACCATATTCAGAAGGCCTTTATCTCCTTTATCGCCGATCCGGTACAGCGCTTTGCCTATGACGGTACGCCGAAAGAGGCGGCGGCGCGGACGGAACCGCCCGTGGAGCTTTCGGCGGCGTATTTTGACGCGGCCGGTTTCTCCGGCCAGGCCCTGGCCTCGCCGCCCGTTGAAAGGGGCCGTTACCGCGTTGTCCTGGTATTTCCGGGCAGCGAACGCTATATGGGCGCGTCAAAAGAAATAGATCTGCGGATTGAATGAACCGCCTGTCCCCGGAATGTCTGTTCGGGGAATGATTATACTGTGCCGCGAAGATTTACCTCGAAGTCAAATAATTCGACTTTTTCGACTTTGCGGTTGAAAATTCCGTGGGTCAGGGTTAGGCTCTGCGGCGGGGTTAGCGTGTTGATTTTTCGGTATTTTTTGAATATCTTAAAAGGGACGGGGGATACTGCATGGGACACGTAAAAACGCAGATCATCTTGAAAAATCTTGATGATGCCAAGCAGGCAAAAAAGGGAAAACTGCTAAAACGTGAAATCCGTCAGGCTGAGGTTGAGGTTATGGTAGATACCGGCGCAACCACCCTTATCATTAACGAAGACCTTTTTCAGCAGTTAGGGCTTGACGCAATGGAAGAACGGGAAATAACCTTTGCAAATGACGCAAAAGAAATTTGCAAACTCACCGACCCGGTTGAAATTCATTGGGAAGACCGGTCTATTGCGATGCCCGCTTTGGTAGTTAAAGGCGCATCGGAAATCCTGCTGGGCGTCCTTCCCCTTGAAGGCATGGATTTAATGGTAGACCCGGTACACCAAAGGCTGGTTGGCGCTCATGGCGATCAGGTGGTGTACCTTGCCAAAAAAGTTATATTTTGCGGAGTGGGGCTTTAGCCCCCGGCTGAATAGTTACGAAGTATTTTAGTCTTCCACTTTTTCCACTTCTTTGACTGCGAACCTCCGGTTCGATTTGACTTTGCGGTTGAAAATTCCGTGAGTCAGGGTTAGTACACGGGCGGGGATTTTCCGGGAAAAGTGGCAAAAACCACTGATTTTGGAAAGAATCCGAA
>JAIRZS010000036.1 GCA_031267115.1 Treponema sp. | reverse complement strand
GACTTTTCGTTTACCATTGACCGCTACCACGCCCGCTCCACGCCCGGCCACCTGGAAAGCCTCCGCCTTTCAACCCGGCTCAGGCCGCTTATCGGGACGGCGGCCTTTCGCGCCGGAGTGAGCGCGGCCCTGGGGAAAAACCAGGAGCCGGTACTTACCGACCGGGCGCTGAAACACTACCGCCGCCTCTTTGAGCGGGAATTCGGCGGCAACCCGATGCCCCCCCGCGGCGCGTCCGGTCGCGGCGGAAACCGGCTGCGGGACATTGCCGGAAGCGGCCTGAACCTGGGTGTGGAAACGTTATCCCGGGAGGCGGCGCTGGAACTGCTCGCCGGCGGGGGGAAGGGCGGCGCGGGAAAGGCAGCCGCGCGAACCGGGGCGCGCCCCCACCGGGACGCCGCGCATACGGCGGCGGGCGGCGCGGAAACGGCGGGCGAAAGCATAGAAAACATGAAAAGCTTTCTGCGCCGGGAACGGGAAACCCTCGCGGAACTGCGCGGCATCCTCACCGGCAAGGCCGGAAGCGGGCGCCTTGAGACACTGCTCGACGAATGCGACTACCTCTGGGCCCACTTTCCCGAATGCGCCGAAACCGGCGGAAGGCGGCCCGGCGCGGGGGATATCTCTTTCCTCAGGCGGGTCCGTTTTGAGATTGACCCGTTTCTCAAACTCTGGGATCTGGCGCTGTCTTTTTGCAAGGCCTAATCCGCGTTTTGAACTTTTACAGAACTATTGGATTATACTAAAAAATATGCTTTGGAATTTCACCGCAAAGTCGAATCGAATCGAAAGTTCGCAGTCAAAGAAGTCATAATGACGCTTTTACATTTCAAACGCGATGTATAATTTTACGTCGGGGACCCACTTCCGGGTATCCGGCAGGCGGTCAAGGAAAGAGCGGTGCCATAAGGAAGAAACTGCTATTCCCGCGACAGTCTGTTTTTTAACAGGGTAAGAATAGTCCGCAGCCAGGTACATATAAAAATCGCCCCCGGAGTCCTGGTTTTCGTTTTGGATGATATTAAATACTTCGTACATAAAGGCTTTTAGCTCAAACGCGCCCCAGAGCGGGTTTCGTACAGCCAGGGTGTTTTTTATGTTTATGCCGGTCCCGTAATTGTTGCTTGTATCGCGCAGGTTGGAATACTTGTCGTAGACATAAAATGTGTCGGCGCTAAAAGCGGTCCAGCCCAGATGCGCCTTGAATTCCATATCCGTGCCGCCGCTAAACCGCCTTTTATGCTTGTACGTCCAGTCAAGCGCCTGGCTAAAAAAATTGAACTGCCTGTCCGCGAAAAGATCGTAATGCAGGCTTAGCCCTGTGCTTGCATGCCTGTTTTCCGAATCAACGGCGGAAAATGAAAAAAGATAGCCGTCGGACAATAATTTTAAATTATACCAAACAGGAAAACCCGCGCCGGCATAAATTGCCATCTCGAAGTGGTTATACGGCGTCATGCTTTGCTGTTCAAAGGGATCGCCGTAAACAACGGTACAGGCAAGGTCTGTCGAAACCATGTGCCTTGCATCAGAGCCGGAAAAACCGCCGCCTTTTTCATCTTCCGCCGATTTTCCGGCGTAGGTATAGCCGATACCGGAAGCGAGTTTAAGGCTGTAGATATTACGGACACCGCGCTGGGGGCGGCGGCCGGTAATCAGGTTGTTAAACGCGTCCACAGGGCTAACCAATACGGCAAGGGCATTGGGTATTTCAAAGTAAAGGCGGTGAAACATTTCGCCAAGGGCCGCCCCGCCTATGGTGGTACAGATCAGATCGTTGAAGGACGGGGCGTTGGTCTCGCAAAGCGTCTCCCACGACAGGCTGCCAAACGCGGCGAACAGGGTAGACTGGTAAAAATTAAACCCGTTTGTACGCGCCGCCACATGGTAGACGGAACCCTGGTACGGGTGAAAAAACTGATTGGTAAAGTATTCATCCCTGTCCCATTCCCACGGCTCATAGAAATTTTCCCTTATCGAGGCGAAAGACACCTGCGCCCAGGGTTCGTTCATGATATACCTGTTGGCAAGGTACATCAGATTATTGCTTAAAATATTTTCACCCAGCGCGAGAAAAAAACCGCCTGCCGTCACTTTTCCCCCGGAGCTTTCCTGCCCATAGAGCGTTGTACCCAAAGTTGTACCCAAAATAAAAGCTATTGCCAGAAAACCTGCCTTTTTCATTCGCTCCCCTGCGGCGGCCGGATTCCGTATTTCCCGATACGCACAGGGCTTTTCCAATACTTGCCCGCGTGTTGGGAAATACTTCATTATCCCGATTGTTTTTGTGCCTGCGATTTTTCCAAAATTTGTAACACGGCCAGCTCGTCCGGGGGTGTCTAATGTCCCGGAAACACGCCCGCCGGTTTGCGGGGGAGATTCCGCGGCGCTCGCCGGGCCAAAGATCCGCCTGCGCCGGTGACGGCGGGGCAGCCCAGTGCCGCGATTGCCGCGTTCCCCTTCTGCGCTGACAGATTACCCTGTTTTTAGCTGTGTGTCAAATGGGCGCGTATCTTGAACGGGTTATTTTTTCCTAGAAGCCATAACAAGCCCTCTTTTTAGCGGCTGATTTTGCGGCTTTTTATATATTTTTCTATGGGAAAACCCCCGTCCCTTCCAAATCGCGCCGCAGCGTTTCGGTCCGTAAGGCCCGGCCCCCAGCGTTCAGGTGGTACGCGCTGCTCCCTGCTCTTCCCCCTAAAAAAACCGCCCTTTTGAATGCCGCGAAAGCGGCTGTTTTGCCGGTAAGGGGGCGGAACTTTTTTTCTCCTTTTTAAAATACTGAAAATGCGGTATATTTACGGTATGGTTATCCAGATAAATGAGTCAGCCCTGTGACATGGCGTTGCCGAGGAGGATATTTACCGCGCCCTGTCAACGGTGGTGTTTGACGGTTTGCTCCCGCAGTATGCCAATAAATTTCTGCTCATTGGATTTGACCGAAATAGCAATTTGCTTGAGATAATGTATAATATCAGAAAAGATGGAAGTTATAATGTCTTTCATGCCATGAAATGCAGGAAAGAATTTTACCATTATGTGGAGGAACGCGGCTAATATGTCTGACATGACCGAACAGGAAGCCTGGGAGCTTGACGAGCTTTTGACCGGAACAACCCCGGAGGTAGACCCGTCTGTTCAGGGGCCGTTTATCAAGCGCAGGGCTATGGTAGTCGCCCTTGACCAGGTGTCGGCGCAATACCTTACTGCGAAGATGCTGTCCACCAAACAGTCCCCCACGGAAATTATCAGCGACATGATCCGCCGTGAAATAACTCTCGTGGAAGGTTAACCGGCGCCCTATTGCCTAGCCTTTCCGGGCCGGGATTTCATCAAATTCCGGGGAGAGGGGTTCTGTTTCATTGATCCTTTCAAAATTCCCATTGATAACGGTTGTTGGGCCAGCTTTTTCGCAAGCGGCAAGCTGGACGGGCCCTTTCTGCCCCGGACTATATAATCTTCGGTCAAGGGGGTCTGGCTTTCTGATCAAAAATGAATAGGCAAAAGTTGGAAGTTATAGGCGGCGCACAAACCGGTTAATTAGCGGCTTTAAGCATTTCCGGCGGCATTTTGCTTCGCTTTACGTATTTCCGCAGCGTGTCCAGCACTTCGTTCAGATCCAGGGGCTTGCCCAGGTGCCCGTTCATGCCCGCCTCAAGGCACTGCTCTATGTCCTCGCGGAACACGTTGGCCGTCATGGCTATAATGGGTATGCCCTTCGACAGGGGCGAGTCCTCCCTCGCCTCAAAAGCGCGGATTTGCCGGGTGGCTTCGTAGCCGTCCATTTCCGGCATCTGCAGATCCATAAAGATCATGTCGTAGCCGCCGGGATTTTCGGAAAAGCGTTTGACCGCTTCGGCGCCGTTTTCCGCGCAGTCTATGAGGAGTTGGGTCGGCTCCAGCAGGGCCAGCATGATTTCCCGGTTGATCTCCACGTCTTCGGCCAGCAAGATACGGCGCCCGCTGAAATCATCGATTTCCGCCTGGTCGTTGTCTTTAACGGGCAGGCCGCCCAGGCCAAGGCACTCGTTGATGCAATCCGCTATCATCGAAGGGAAAAGCGGCTTGGCTAAAAACTTGCTGATTCCGGCGCTTTTCGCCTCCTCCTCAATGACGCTCCACTCGGTTGAGGATATCATGATGACCACCGATTGCGCTCCGCCCCGCGCCGTTATCATGCGGGTAAGCTCAATCCCGTCCACGCCGGGCATCTTCCAGTCGACGAAGTAAATATCGTACGGCCCGTTGCGGTCGATCAAATCACAGGCCTCGGCGGCGCCGGAAGCAAGGTCGCACAATATGCCGAATCCCCGGGCGATTTCCGCAAAGTACTCCCGGATATCCGGCGCATCGTCCACGGCAAGGACCCGTATATTTTTCCAGTTCACCCCCGGGTTTAACAGGCTGGGCCTTCCGGACGCGCCCCGCTTGGCCTTGATCGTAAAGGCAAAAACAGAGCCATGTCCGACCTCCGATTCCACCCATATGCGTCCGTCCATCATCTCG
>JAIRZS010000332.1 GCA_031267115.1 Treponema sp. | reverse complement strand
CGAAAACTTTATTACAAGAAAACAGGAGATACTATGCCCGACGAATCTACGGCTTTGTCCGAATACCAGGGGCCGGCCACCATGGAAAAAATTACATCCCTGGCCAAAAGGCGCGGTTTTGTGTTTCAGTCTTCCGAAATTTACGGCGGCCAGAGCGGCGCGTGGGATTACGGCCCGCTGGGGGTCGAACTGAAAAACCGCATCGCCCGGAACTGGTGGAAAGAGATGACCCAGCTTCACGACGATATTGCCGGCCTTGACGCCGCTATCCTGATGCACCCCCGTACCTGGGAGGCGTCGGGGCATGTGGAAAATTTTACCGACCCGCTCGTTGACTGCAAAAAGTGCAAGGCCCGTTTCCGCGCCGACCAGATTCCGCCCGAAAACCTGGCGCAGAAGAAGTGCCCTGACTGCGGCGGAGAGCTTACCGACACCCGCAAATTCAACCTTATGTTCAAGACCTATATCGGCGCCCTTGAGGACGAGGCGAATGTTATTTATTTGAGGCCGGAAACCGCCCAGGGCATCTATGTAAACTACAAAAACATAATCCAGTCGAACAGGATGAAGATCCCCTTCGGCATAGCCCAGATAGGCAAGGCTTTCCGGAACGAAATCGTAACCAAGAACTTTATCTTCCGCACCTGCGAATTTGAGCAGATGGAGATGCAGTTCTTCGTCAAACCCGGCACCGATGTGGAATGGTTTAACGAGTGGAAGAAGCGGCGCTGGGCTTACTACGAAAAGCTGGGGGTCAAGATGGACCATCTGCGCTGGCACCAGCACGGCCCGGACGAACTGGCCCATTACGCGAAAGACGCCTACGATATTGAGTACCTTTTCCCCATGGGCTGGAAGGAGCTTGAAGGCGTCCACAACCGTTCCAGCTACGATCTGACCCGGCATACGGAATATTCCGGCAAGGATCTCCAGTACATCGACCAGGACAACGGGGGCGAGCGCTATATCCCCTTTATCATCGAGACATCCGCGGGCCTTACCCGGACCCTGCTCATGCTGCTCTGCGACGCCTACGACGAGGAGAAGGTGGCCGACAAGGGCAACGACGACGACTGGCGCACGGTGCTGCGCTTCCACCCCGCGGTTGCCCCCATTACCGCGGCGGTACTGCCGCTTATGAAAAAAGACGGGCTTGCCGAGCTTGCGCGAGATATACAGACCGCGTTAAAAGAAGATTTCCTGACGGATTACGACCAGGGCGGCGCTATAGGGCGCCGTTACCGCCGCCAGGACGAGGCGGGCACCCCCTTCTGCGTTACCGTCGACTACCAGACAAAGGACGACGGCACGGTAACGCTGCGTTTCCGGGATTCGATGGAACAGATACGGGTTCCCCGGGCCGGCCTCGCGGAACGGCTCCGCAGGGAGATAAAAGAATACAAGAGGATAAAATAGTGCTGCCCCCGAAGCTCTCCCCGTCCATGATGTGCGCGGATCTGTTCCGCCTGGAGGAAACGATCCGCTGTTTTGAGCGGAACGGCGTGCCTTATCTTCATATTGATGTTATGGACGGTTCATTCGTACCAAACCTTATGCTGGGTACCGAGACCGTCCGGCAATTCCGGCAGTTTACCGCCATCCCCATGGACCTGCACCTGATGATCGAGGACCCCGGGGACAAGCTGGAATGGTTCGGCGTAAAAAGCGGGGATTATGTTTCGGTACACGCCGAGACAACCCGGCACCTCCAGCGGGTCCTCGCCAAAATCCGCTCGCTGGGGGCCAGGCCCATGGTCGCCCTGAACCCCGCCACGCCTCTGGGCGCGGTAGAGGAGGCGCTTGCCGATGTTGACGCGGTGCTGGTCATGACCGTCAATCCGGGCTACGCGGGGCAGAAGCTTGTCCCCCAAACCCTGGACAAGATCAGCCGCCTGCGAAAACTTCTTGACGATACGGGGCTGGACCAAGTCGAGATAGAGGTTGACGGCAATGTGACGCTGGAAAACGCGGCAAAGATGCGCCTGGCCGGGGCCAACATATTTGTCGCCGGGACATCCCTGCTTTTCCGACCGGGTGGCATGGAAGATCACATAAGGGCGTTTAACGATCTGGTCAAATGAGCCTGCCGCGCAAAGGGCCTGTTTTGGTTTTGGGCGCATCCGCGTGCCATCCTGCCCTGCGGACAGGCTGGCACGCGGACCGGGCTTTACGCTTGTATCTTTTTTGCCTCCGGCAAAAAAGGATACCGCTCCAATCCCTTGCGCGGGCAAAAAATCGCCCTCCGTGGCGATTTTTTGCCTCGGAAACAGCGGCATCCATGCCGCGTGTCCCTTTAACCGCAAAGTCGAAAAAGTCGAATAAGTTCTTGCTTTCAGGTCCTTGCTTTGAAGGGCCGTAAAATGGGCGGGGTATGGAAAATCCCGCGTTTCCGTACTACTCTGGCATGGGGGTAAATTTTGGCTACCGGCAAAAAACAGCGGCATTCCCGCATAGCGTGGCATCCCGCCTTTGTCCAGGCCTTCCAGCTTGAGCTTGAGCAGTACCGGGACATCCTTGAATTCAAATCCGAGTTCCAGCTTACCAGCGAGCCGCTGAGAATCGACCTGGTTGTCATCAGGAAGCTCAAGGATATTCCCATAGAAAAAAACATAGCCGCCATATTCCGCGCCGAAAACCTGGTGGAGTACAAGAGTCCCGGCGATCATATTTCGGTAGCGGACTTCTACAAGGCCTACGGGTGCGCCTGCCTTTACGCCTCGCTGGAGGCAGTACCGGTAACGGAGCTGACACTGACATTTGTGGAAAGCCGCCTGCCCAAAAAACTGCTGAAACACTTTAGGGAAGAACGGGGCTACCGGATAGAAGAGCGCGGCGGGATATATCGGGTAGAGGGGGACATAATCCCGATCCAGGTGATAGACAACCGGGGGCTTTCGGCGGGGGAGAATATGTGGCTTAAAGGACTGTGCGAAGACTTGGAAATAGGCCCCGCGATGGATATACTGAAAGAAGGCAGCAAGAGGGTAAAGAAGGTGCCGCTGGAAGCGTACATGCAGGTAGTGCTGAACGCGAACGCGGGCATATTTTTGGAGGCAGAAAAGATGGGGAACGGGAGTTTAACGTTTGACGATGTTCTGGTAAAACTCGGCCTTACCGCCCGGTGGGAAGAGGAAGGCCGCGAAAAGGGCCGCGAGGAAGTCGCCAGGAACGCCCTGGCCAAGGGGCTGCCCCTGGATACAATCGGCGAAATCACCGGCCTTGACATAGAAACCATCAAAAGCTTCGCCGAAAAATAATCGTAAAATTCAGTCGGGGGCTAAAGCCTCCACTCCGCCAAAAACCTTGATAGGTTTTTGGCAGCACCGGTTGAACGAGGGGGTTTGGACTCCCTCCGCTCGAAAAAAACTATCATTTTTTCGAGCTACCCCCGCTTGGCATTTATTGGCAAGTGATAGACTGAATAGTTACAAATAATCGAATCTTTCCGGCTTTCCGGTAATTGCAGGGCTTTGCCCGCTGTTCGTGGGCCTGTCGCGTTTGTTCCGGGCGCACCCGCAGCGGGCCTGGAAATAAGGCCCGCGATAAATATACTGAAAGTGGGCAGAAAGGAGAAGATCATGTCTATTCACATTGCGGCCAGGCCCGGCGAAATTGCCGAGGTAATCCTGCTTCCCGGAGACCCGCTGCGGGCCAGGTTTATCGCGGAGAATTTTCTGGAAAATCCCATGCAGTACAACGAAGTCCGTAATATTTTGGGATTTACCGGGACCTACAAGGGGAAGCGGCTTTCGGTCCAGGGTACGGGCATGGGGATCCCCTCGTTTTCGATTTACGCGAACGAGCT
>JAIRZS010000323.1 GCA_031267115.1 Treponema sp. | reverse complement strand
TTATCCTGGTCCCGGCTTGCCAGATAGCGATCTTTCGGGCATAGTGTGAGTATTCATGACGACTAGCCAGGAAGACGCGCTTTACGAATTTCTCGAGAATGTTACGGAACCTTTCGCCCTGGACAGCGCCGTGTCCTTTATACGGATGATAGCCCCCAATAAATCGGACTTCCGGAAAGGAAACCGGCTGGCGGCGGAAATAACGGCCCTGATCAACTCGCGGAATATCGCCTTTAAGCTGGGCGAAAACAGGTGGGTCTCCAGGCGGGGATGTTTCGAGCCTCTGGAATTCGCCATTACCCCGAGCCGCCTGGAAATACAGAACGGCATACTTGTACCCGGGCACCGCTGCGTGCCGTTCGCGAATCCCGCTATTATGCCGCATGAATTCCATTTTTACTGGAAGGGGAAACCTGTCCCCGCCAACACCACGGAAGGCCCCCCGGAAGACTTCTATCCTTTTTACACCATTCTCGGGGAGGAATACGCCCCCCAGTATGTGGCCCGGGACAACCCGGAAAACGAAAACGCCTTTAACAGCGATCCCTACGAAGACCCGCCGGAAGTGTCTATCCACACCCTGGATATGCGCAATGTTTACCGGGAAACCGCCTTTGTCCCCGGCGACCGTTTTGTGGTCCGTACCAGGGACTGGAAAACCGGCTCTTTCGAACTGAAAAAAATAGACAAGGACAAGTGGTCCCAGGCGGAACTCTACGCCTGGTTTGAGGCCGCCGAAATAGGGTTCCGCGATTCATTCGAGCAGCTCGGTCCCGGCTCTTCCACGGACGAGCAGATAGCCTATGCCTACTGGTACGGGGGCAAGAGGATGCGGGAAGTCCCCGCCTATTCGCTTGAGGAATACCTCTACGAAAAAACCGAAACTATCGAGACAGCGGCCTACGGCATCGAAACCCGGTTCTGGTTCGCGGGAAAGGAAATCCCGGACAGGGATTCCCTTGAGGGCGCGCAGACCGTGAGCGACCGTACCTATATTGAAGAACTGCTCTACCACGCGGGCGTGCCTGTCTCGGAATTTGTCATCCAGTCCTATGTGCGGGACGCGCTTTTCCGGAACGATACGGATATAGGCCGCATCGTTGAAAGAATCGTCCCCCGTACCATAGACAGGCGGGTAATAAAGAAAATACTGGCGGAATACGTGCGCGAAGTCCTGGAAGGATTCAAGGCCGGTTACAATGTTTTTACCGATAAGGCAATGGGGCCCATACGTCAGCGCGTCGGGGAACTGCATACCGCGGTAATCGATCTTTCCGTCCGGCTCCTCCAAAGCGGGGCCGATTCATCGTGGTTCCCGAAACACACCTTTGTCATACTTTCCCAAATTCAAAGCCACGCCGCCATGGTTATGGAAGACCTTGATATAGATGAGCTTCCCGACGACTCGGAACTCGAAACTATCGACAATTCCCTGGACAGCATGATAGAAACCTACGAAGAGATTAAAGAGCGAATCGACGACGCCCTGGACAGCTTCAGGCGGAACAACCTTTCGGTGGTGAAAAAAAACAGCCCCGGATCTCCCCGGCAGAACGGCGGCGAAACGCTCCAGCTTAGCCTGGGGGGCACGGATATATGGCGGCGGATCATCCTTCCCGCATCGTGCAGGCTTTCCACGCTGCACCGGGTAATACAGATACTTTTCGGCTGGGACAAAGACCCGCAGGACAAGGGCAAGGAAAGCCCCGCCCCTCGGGCCATAAAACCCCGTATGCAGAATTTTACGCTGCACGAGGCCCCATCGGCGCAGTACCGCTATTCGGTAGCCAGATCGGCCGGGACAAGCCGGCGCGGCCTGGCGGACAAAGCCCCCTATCCCGGAGACAGCCTCGAAGACATGCGCGGCCGGGGGGTAAACGAATTGCTTTATGAATACAGGAACAGGTGGACGGTAAAGATACTGTTTTTCAGCGCGAACGGGGATTCGGTCCTTGTTTTCCCGGCGGGCAACGGGGCCGCCGCGCCCGTCCGCTGCGTCGCGGGGGAAGGCGCCCCGCCGCCGGCATCCCTGGACGGGCCGATGGGTTTCAGGAAATTTCTCGCATCCCGGAAAAAGGACGGCACGGACAATTACGATCCGGCTGCCTTTGATCTGGCGGAACTGAACCGGAGCCTGGCGGAAATTGCCCCGGAGTAAATTTTACGGAGGAACAAGTTATGGAAAACGCCAACGAAACACTTGCCGCGCTCGTCAGCCGGGGCGGCATATATTACCGCGTAGCCGGGTCCGGGGCGCGGGAACAGCTGGGCAGCCTGATCAGCGGCCTGAAACTGCCGCCGGGCCCGGACGCCGCGATTGACCGGGAGCAGCTTCTCAGGGCGGCGCTGGAACGGGAGGAACTGATGAGTACCGCGGTTGGCCGGGGCATCGCTCTGCCGCATCCCCGCAACCCGCTGATAACGGACAGCGCGTACCAGTTCGTGGCAATCGCCTTCTTCGAACAGCCGGCCGACTGGAACGCCCTGGACCGGGAAAAAGTACATTCCGCCATCTTCGTCGTCTCCGCGTCGCCGAAAACGCATCTGAATATACTGTCCCGGATAAACTACTTCTGCCAGCGGGAAGACTTCCGCAGCCTTCTGGCAGGCCGCGCGCCCCGGGAAGAAATAACCCGCCTCATCGACGAATCGGAGCAGGCCTGGCGCTGAGCGCTGAGGGCGCGAAACCCTGCAGCCGCCGCGCCTAAGGGGGGGCCTGTTACCCGGCGGGCGGCCCGGACGGACGCAGGCCCTGTCCGGTCCCCCTGCGCCGGAGCCTCCTCCCCGGCTTTCAGCCGTGTCCGGGGTCTCCGGCTACCCCCCAGGCACAGCCTCTGGAATTTTTACCGCCAGGTCGAATAAGTCAAAAAAGTACAAGAAGTAAAGAACGGTAACTTATTCGGCTGCGAACCTTCGGTTCGATTTGACTTTGCGGTAAAAAAATCTTCATTTTTTGTAATTATTCAGTCGGGGGGCTAAAGCCCCCACTCCGCACAAAGTCTTGTCAAGACTTTGTGCCATATCCGGTTGAACGAGGGGGTCTGGACCCCCTCCGCCCGAAAAAAACTGCCATTTTTTTCGAGCTACCCCCGCCTAGCAATTATTGGCGGGTGTAGACTGAATAGTTACCATTTTTTTTAAATCGCGATTCTTCTCTTGACAATATATTTAAATTACGATAGGGTTGTTTATCTCTATTCAGTCGGGGGGCTAAAGCCTCCACTCCGCAAAAAGTCTTGTTAAGACTTTTTGCAATATCCGGTTGAACGAGGGGGTCTGAACCCCCTCCGCTCGAAAAAAACTATCATTTTTTTCGAGCTACCCCCGCTTGACAATTATTTGCAGGTGTGGACTGAATAGTTACGGTTGTTTCAAGACAGATGATTCGCGCGCGAATCCATACTCCGCTTCGGGGCGGGGGATGGTATTGGGGAAGCAGGGTGGAATTCCCTCGCAAGAGCGTTACCGTAAAAGCCGGGTTACCAGGGTCGTATTTTTTCTGCGCACACCGGAAAATACGATAGCGGGCTATTTTGAGGATCAAAATAACCCTGCGGAGTGTACCAAGAGCCACGGTGTGTACCGTGGCTCTTTTATTTTATTTTTCCATTTCCAAGGAGGAAAAAGTGAAAAAAATTTTTCTAATTTCCGGCACAGTAGTTTTATTAACACTGCTCGTCACCATGTCCGCCTGTACAGGCGCGCCTTCCGCGGGAACTGCCAAAAAGCCGGTTCTCCTGGTAGTCAGCTTTGGCACCAGCTTCAACGATTCCCGGGAAAAAACCATAGGGGCCATTGAAAAAGCTTTGGCCGATGCGTACCCCGGATATGAACAGCGCCGGGCCTTTACCAGCCAGATCATTATCGATAAACTGCGGGAAAGGGACGGAATCAGGATCGACAATGTGGAAGAGGCCATGGAACGCCTCGTTTCCGACGGCGTCAGGGAGCTTCTGGTACAGCCGACCCACGTGATGAGCGGCGAAGAATACGACAGCGTTATTTCGGAAGTCAAGCCTTTTGAAAAAAACTTTGCCCGCGTTTCATACGGCCAGCCCCTGCTCATCACCGACGCCGATTATGATGAACTCATCGACGCCATCACTGCCGAAACCGCCGGCTACGCCGGGGATCATACCGCCGTGGTGTTTATGGGGCACGGTACCGAGCATACGGCAAACGCCACTTATGCTAAACTGTACCAGCGGCTCCAGGGCAGGGGAATATCCGGCTATTACATCGGTACTGTGGAGGCAAG
The DNA here is from genome assembly GCA_031267115.1 of Treponema sp. Classification (GTDB taxonomy): domain Bacteria; phylum Spirochaetota; class Spirochaetia; order Treponematales; family Breznakiellaceae; genus JAIRRR01. The sequence continues at coordinate 3,013 of JAIRZS010000323.1, read as the reverse complement.
CCCTACCCTGGAAGATGTCATAGACGAGATGGGAAAAACCGGGGGCGTGACCAAAGTTGTTTTGTCCCCCCTGATGATTGTGGCAGGAGATCACGCCAATAACGATATGGCCGGGGACGAACCTGATTCCTGGAAAACTATCCTGGAAGCCCAGGGTTACGAGGTAGTTCCCGTTCTGAAAGGGCTGGGCGAATATCCGGGCATTCAGAAAATATTTGTCCGCCACGCCGGCGAAGCCATGGCGCTGTAGGCGCCCCTGTCTGCGGGGGAAGGGGATCAGGATGAATAAAAGACAATGTCTCCTTTTTTTCGTACTGATCCTGTTCTTCTTTTTATCCTGCGCCAACCGGGGGACTTCCGCAGGCCCCCCGCAGGATTCTTCGAAAAATCCCCCGGGGAATTCAACGGAAAACCCTCCGGCGGCTCTGTACTGGAAAAAGACGGCAGGGCCGGAGGGCGGCAGGATCACCGATAAAATGGGTAATTCCGTTCCCCTGGCCCGCTACCGCCGGATCATAGCGATCTCTCCGGGAGCGGTAGAAACACTGTATTTAATCGGCGCGGAAGATTCCATCCTGGCGATTTCCCAGGGCAGGGACCTTATCTGGCCCGAAGAAAAAACCCCGCTCCTCCCCACTATCGGCAATCAGGCCCGGCCCAACGCGGAGATGATCGTTTCCATGGAACCGGATCTTATCATCGGGAACACCATGAATGTTTCGCTGATCGAGGATTTCCGTAACCGGGGCTACCGGGCGCTTATTCACGGGGCTTACCATATGGAGGATATCTTTAACAATACCCTCTTGATGGGGATTCTTACCGGGCGGGAGGCGGCGGCGGAAATTTTGGTCGCGGCAAAGCGGGCGGAGCTCGACGCTATCAAGGCGGATCTGGCGGAACATCCCCTCGGCCTCAAAGGCGCCTTCCTCTACGCCGCCAACCCCGTTATGGCTTTTACCGGGGCTACCTTGGCGGGGGACGCCCTCCGCATTCTGGGAGTGGAGAATATCGCCGAAAGATTGAACATTGCCGAACCTATACTTTCGCCCGAAAATATCCTTGCGGAAAACCCGGATTTTCTCTTTGGCTCCATATCTTTCAGGACCCCCGGGGATCTTCTTGCCGCCGATCCGGTAATAGCCCAAACCAGGGCCGGCAGGGAAAAATTTATCCGCATCATACCCACCGCGCTGTTTCTGCGTTCCTCCCCCCGGATGGTAGAAAAGCTGCTGGAACTCTACGACGAAATAAAGGATTATTCAAAACAGTGATAAAAAAAGAAAAATTATCACAAAAAAATTCCCCCCTTTTTTTATGGGTTATGGTTTTTTTGTTTCTTTTGCCGGCATCCCCGGCAGCCCAGGAGTCGGGATCGGCCCGGGAAGACGGGCAGAACAGGGAAGACGAAGACAGCTATGAGGTCTGGGAGGAAGCCGAAGGGCTTACCATTACCGGGACCAGGGGAGAAAAACGCCTCAAAGACAGCCCCGTGGTTACGGAAATTATCACGACAGAGGAAATAATGCATTCCACAGCGGATACTGTGGCGGATGTCCTGGAGGATTACGGTATCATGTATACCGCGAACGGTATGGGCGATTACATCCAGCTTCAGGGGCTGGACAAGAACAGGGTCCTCTATCTGGTAAACGGCAGGCGGGTTATCGGGAGAAATTCCCAGCGGCTCAAGGGGGAAACCCTTCCCCTGGCCAATGTGGAACGGATCGAAATTGTCCGGGGGCCTCAATCGGCCCTCTACGGTTCCGACGGTATAGGCGGGGTAATCAATGTGATAACCAAAAAACCGGAAGATACCTTTACCATGAGCGCATCCCTGATAAACAGGTTTCTCCTGGCCTATGACGATCCTGAAACCCCGGAAAATCCAGGCGCTTTCGACGGCTTTAATCCGGTGCGGGAACAGAACCTTAACGCCGCTTTCGCTCTTCCCCTGGGCGTTACCCGGAACTCCCTGGACATTGAGGCCGCCCGGGGCGCTTATTATCTTGACGAAAATAACAGTGAATCGATCCTCCCCGAATATTACCGGGGGAGGGCCGGGCTGGATACAGCCTTTCCCCTGGGGACCCGCTGGGATTTCCGCCTGGGGGCTTCCTTCATGTTCCTCCGCCGGGACGATCAAACCAATGCCGACGGAAGCCTTAACCGCTTTGATTACATCCGCGCCGACGGATACGCAGAAGCCGATTTTTTCCCCTTTGACGACGGGCTCCTTACCGTTAAAGCCTATAACAGCTTTTATCAGCGGGATAAGGATGTTTATTCAGGGGCCGATGATATGTGGGACAGGGGAAGCGGCCACGAAAATGAAAAATTGGCCGCCGTTGAACTTACCGGGACATACGGCGGTCTGCGGGATTGGCTCTTTACCGCCGGGCTGGAGGGGGCGTATAACACAGCGGAAAAATACGATTTTAGCATACCCTCCGCCGCTATCGACCGGGAAGCACTTTTCTTACAGGCCGAATATTTCAGGCAGGATCGCTTTTCCCTTCTGGGAGGATTCCGGCTGGAACGGAATTCACAGTTTGGTTTTGCCGGAGCGCCGAAACTATCAGGGATGGTCCATCTTCCCGGAGGATTCCGCGTGTTGGCCGGCGCCGGTGTAGGCTACCGGGCGCCGAGTTTTAACGATCTTTACCTGGATTACGAAAGCAGGACCCAGCATATCTACGGCAACCCGGATCTGGAACCGGAATATTCCATAGGGGCCAACGCCGCCCTGGAGTTCTCCCTTCCCGGTTATTTTCTGGGGCTTACGGTTTATTACAATGAACTCTTCAACGAGATCGATGACTTTTATATTGAAACACAGGGAAACCGGCGGGTTTATAGAAAACGCAACATTGCCCGGTCCATGCGGACGGGGATTGACGCCGAGGGAAAGATACGCTTCCTGGCCTACGGGTATGTTGCGCCGGGATACAGCTGGCTTTACGCCTACGATCGCGGGGAAAACATGCGGCTCTATCCCCAGCCAAATCATACC
>JAIRZS010000307.1 GCA_031267115.1 Treponema sp. | reverse complement strand
GCTTCTGCGCGTTTGCCCGGCGGTACACCCACATCGGCGCGTAGCCCAGGCGTTTGGCAATCCCGGCCAGTTTTTTCACCGCCCGGTCAAGCGAATTGTCGTCCGCCGCCAGCCGGGCGATTTCGCAGTACCGTATAACGTCGTCCTGCAGCTCCCGCCTTTCGGCGGCGGTAATGACGTACTGCTCCCCCGGCCCCTGCCGCTCGGCAAGCGGCACGCTCTCTATGATCGGCTCCCCGTTTTCCCCGGGCGCGTACCTTTCGCACCGGGCGCAGGGGCAGGGTTTGAGGCATATCTCGAAGGCGTTGTACGGGCACATCCTCAAAGGCGGCTTCCCCTTCGCCGCCGCCTTCCGCTTTTCCTTCCCGGCGAAGTTCCATTCCAGATCCGGGATGTAGAAAAGCGGCGTCCCGGGGTAGCGGGGGTCCTGGTGCAGGCTGATAGCGTTGGCGTGGTCGAAGAACAGCGCTTCCCCCTTCCCCGGCGTCGTGCGGAGGATCCGCCCCACGATCTGGAAATAAAGCGCCCGGCTAGCCGTCCTCCGGAGGGAGAAGCCGTATTCGATCCCGGGGCTGTCGAACCCGTAGGTCAGCAGGTCCGCGTTTACCAGCACTTGCACGCGCCCGCCGTTAAACCCGTCGATCAGCGCCCGCTGCCGCGCTTTGGGCATGTACCCCGACACCGCCTCGGCGGCGTGCCCCGCCGCCCGGAATTCCGCCGCCTGCTTCTCCGCCGCCTTCACGCCGTGGCAGAACCCCAGCGCCCGCATGTATGAGCCGTCGGCTTTCCTGCCGTGATTCCGGTAATACTCGGCCGCCTTCCCGTAGACGGCCCGCTCGGTCATAACGGCGTCAAGCTCCGCCTCGTCCGCCTCGCCGCCCCTGAAGCGCACCCGTTCTATCCCCTCGACCGGCGGGGCGAAGTACCGCAGCGGCGCCAGGAACCCCGCCTCGGTGAGGTAGGGGATGGACGCGCCGTAAATAATATCCTCGTAGAGTTCCGACAGCCCCCGCCCGTCCTCCCGCTCCGGCGTCGCCGTGAGGCCCAGGAACTTTACGCGGGGGTTCAGCCCCTCCATTGCCCGCATGACCTTCGCCTGCCCGTCGAGGGCCACGTGGGCCTCGTCGAATACCGCCAGGTCGGGGGCGTTCTTGATTTTGCCCAGCCGCCGGACAGCCGTGTCCTTGGAAACGACGTGCAGGAGGTACGCCCGGCTCTCCTCGTGGGAGGCGTCGATGATCCCGTGGCGGACGCCCCACTTCGCCAGGTGCGCGCTCGCCTGCCTGACCAGCTCCCGGCGCGGGACAATGAACCACCCGCGCTTTTTGTTCCGGTACAGGGCGGCGAATATCTCCGACAGCACCGCCGTCTTCCCGGCCCCGGTGGGGAGCTGGAGGACCGCCGACTTCTTTTTTTCCGTATAAAGCTTTTCCCGCGAGGCGTCCACAAGCCGCGCCTGGTAGTCCCTTAAACCGCCCATTGGCCGTTCCTTCGCAAAAGATTGATTACGGACCCCCGGGGGTCGAACCCGGGTAATAAAATCCAAGCCTTTGATCCGTACCTACTCGCCGGGCCCGGCGGGCTGCCGGCTTTCGATGTTTTCCAATTTGGGAGGGGAAAACATTCAGCCCCTCGGGGCTCTGGGGCGGGGCGGCTGTGAACCGCCGCGGGCGGAAAAGGAGGTGATGAAAACCGCCCGCCCCTTGCTAAGGGCCGCCCCGTAATTGCGCCTGTGACGGCGGCGCGTCCGCTGGTTTTTAAAAGCTATTTAAGCGATTACCGGAATTCCCTTTACGGCGTTCTGGATGTACTGGACAATATTCTCCGTTGCCCGGTTTATCCACGCCCCCCCGTCCGCCTCAAAGAGCGCGACAGTAGGCACATCATTATTGTCCAGCCGTACCCGCAGCAGGAATTCGCTTTCCGGCTGCCCGACTTCCCGGAACGTCCGGTAGGGGGAAAGTTTCACAACGGGTTTGAGTGAAACTTTATCTTTCAACGCCCCCGACAAACCGCGCTTGACGCTCACCTGCTGGGTAATTCCGTCGTCATCCCCGTCTATCTGTGTCCCCCCGGTCAGTTTCGAAGCGTAGGACAGGACGTATTCAAAATCATCCCCTTTTTTCGGAACAAACAGGGACCGGAAGGAGATAGCGAATTCTTCCTGCGAAAGGAATTTCCCGAAAGGGAATTTTTCAAGGCCGCCGTCGATAGCGGCTTCTACCAGGGCTTCCCGCTTCAGGTCCTCCCCGCTTACTGCCGATACGAGGATCGCCTTTTCCGGGGATTCCACGACAATCAGGCAGGGCCTTCCCGCAATCCGCTTGTCGATGTCGTTGTTAATGAACCCGCAGAACCCCCGGAGGTTATGGACCCCAAGCGTGGCCGGGCGCGGCTCATACATCACCGGCGACAGGCGGGCGGGGGAATACTTGCGCCCGCCGACCTCGACTACCAGCCGGTCCGATACCAGCTGCTCAATTTTCTCGATTGTTTCTTTTCCCGCTTCCATGATTAACCCTCGCTTGCCCGCGGGAACTGGACGGGCTCTTTTTCACCAATGCCCGGGAGTTCCGGCCCCGGATCATCCTCGAAGGCGGCAAATTTGCCGTCGTCGTCCACGTCGAAAAACACGAACGATTCGGCGGGCTTGATCTTGGCAAGCGTGGAATACGCCTGGACCTTGACTTCCCCCGTCCTCCGTGTTTTGTCCGGTTTGATAGCGATCTTGATAGTTATAGACCGCTCCGCTTTGGCTTCGGTGTTTTCATCTTCAATGTTTGCAAGAACCTTGCGGAGTTCTTCGTCAAACAAGTCAATGGCCGTGCCCTGCTGAAAACGCGATAATTCAATTTTTCTCATTGAATATCCTCCCTCAAAATACGCCGGGCGCCGAAACGCCCGGCTGCTGCAAATTATTTTTTCCGGCGGCCCGTATTCCGCATCCGCCTTTTTTTTAATAAATCGCCAGTTCCGCCTGGGGGTCGGCCTCGCCCTGCGCCGCCTCCGCCGCAGCCGCCTTCTTTTCCGCTTCCTCGATTTCTTTCGCGAGCGCCGCGCCCCCCTCCGGCTCCGGCCCGCCTTCCCTCTCTTCGTCGGCCTCCAGGTACGTTTCCAGTTCCGGGAGGTAAAGGCCCCGCAGCGCCGCCTTTATCACGGTCTTCTCCGCCATGCCGTCGAAAGACTTCCCCCAGGCCGATGAATCGTAAAACTTGCCGTTGGCGTCCTTCCCGTTCCCGTATTTCTTCGCCCACTCCTCGACCTGGGGCTTTTCCCAGTATTCGAGCACGCCCGTGCCGTCGGCCAGTTTCACGTAAGCGAAGTACGCTTTCGCCGGCCCCCGGTCTTTCAGCGCCGGCGCCCATTCGTATTTGTCGCCCTCGCTCGTTTTTTTCGGGGCAAACACGTCCTTATCGAAAACGGTGCCGCTCTCGATCTTCGCTATTCTCCCGGTGCGCATGGCCATCCTGACGATGCCGTTTTTCATCGGCATGAAATTCACCTGCAGGCCCTTCTTGCCGTCATAGGCTACCAGCGCCGATTCCCCGCTCTGGGGGTTAAGCGACAGCCCCGACGCCGCCGATAATTGGAGGGAGCGGATAAAAAGCGCTTTCCCCTGCGGGCTCTGGATTACTTTTTTAAGCCCTTCGTTTTGCAGGACGCACAGGGCGGCGTCTAGCATCCAGCCCTGGTAGTCCCGCCCGTGGTATATCGGCCTGATATACAGGTCCGACCATTTCGCTACGTCCCCCCTGACCCGTTCGTCGGTCAGCGCTATTGCCGTTGTTTCTTCAGCCATATAAGCCTCCTAAAAGCGATATAATTTCCCGCCGTCCAGGCGGGTAGTTCGCGCCTACGCCCTGAATACCAGCGCCCCGGTTTTCGTCTTCCCGAAGCTCCCGCACTTCTCCCCGGCTTCGTTCCGTATGACGAGCTTTTCCGCCGACTCGTCGTCCTCTTCCGCCGCCTGCCCCCGCGCCCATGACAGTATTTCTACCTTGAGCTGTTCCTGCCGTTTCGCCTGCGGCCCCGACCCGCCCAGTTCCGCCGCGATGTCCCGGTATTCCCGGAGCTTCATCTCGATTGCCGGCGGGGCTATGAGGGTCCCCTTCGGTTCGGGGAACAGGCGCTTTATGTCCGCGTAGTTTTCAGGCGCGGGCGGTTTCCCGGCTTTGACGCTTTCCCAGAACTTCGCATACCCGTCCAGCATAGCCGTCTGCGTTGCCTGGTCAGCGGCGATTTCGTACCGGTGGAAGAACCCCATTTCCGCGAGGGCGCGCGCCCACGTTTCGGGCGTGGCGCCGGTTTGCGCCCCGTCATTCTGGAGCAGCCATTTATCCCCGGCGCGGGCGGTATACCAGCCCATAGCCTCCCACTTCTCCGGCGTTTCGGGAAATTCGAGGCATACGACTACCGCCTCCGCCAGGCCCGTAAGGAAAAGGTTGTGCTGTACCTGCGCCTGGTAGTAGCCGGGGATGCGGTCCCTGCCCCAGGAGGAATTAAAGCTGAATGAAGAGGCTGTCTTCGCCTCGTAGAGGCGCCCTTTGATAACGCCGTCGATGTGGCAGGTTAGCGGCGCCCCGGAAGGGGTAATCTCGTCCCGGTATTCTTTTTCCCGCTTCGTTACCCTCCCGCCGAGCGCCTTTCCGGCAAGCTTCGCTACCGCGTCTTCGAACGCCGTCCCCCACCGCATGGCCGCCGTCTCTTCCCGCTCCGGAAGCAGGAAGCCGCGCGCCGTGTTCCAGCCCGGCTCCGCCTCCTCGATAATCCGCTGCCAGGCCGCGAGCCGGGTGTCGAACCCGCTAATCCCCAGGACCGCCGCCGCGCGGCTCCCTGATATGCCGCTTGGTATGCTTCCCATATTTATCTCCCTCCTCTGCGTATGGTTTTCGCGGCGGTCACGCCTGCCCCTCCCCTTTGCCCGCCTTCCCGTGAATTGATTTTATGAACTCCGCATAGCCGCGGTATTCTTCTACCGCCTCCACGGTAAACTCATATTCCTTGGCAATGTCCGTGTAATCATTCAGCCATGCGTCAATGCTTCTGGACTGGCACCCGATGTCTATCCGGTCTTCCCCCCAGTAAGACACCGGGA
>JAIRZS010000277.1 GCA_031267115.1 Treponema sp. | reverse complement strand
GCAAGAACATCCGCCACCGCGGCGGCTATCTGGGGCGGCCCCTTCCTGAGAAGTTTCGCGAAACCGAACATGGGGAAGCCCAGATCGCCGAATTCGCTCTGGGGCGGGATTTCAGCCGCCATCTGCGCGGGTTCGACCGTTCCCTCAAGGCCGGCCTCCCGCAATAATTGATTCAAAGCCCCGGCAATCCGGGCTTTCCAGGGGTCCCTAAAATCCCGCATGAACGAACAGTATCAAAAAACAAAGGCTTGGTCTATGGCCCGCGATATTTTTCTAAATACCCAGCCGGGGAAGGGTGCGGGTAGCGACAAAATTCGCGCCGGTGCCCAGAATATCCGGCAGGATAATGTCGCCGCATTTTACCGGGGCGTCCACGGTAACTTTATCCAGAAGGCGTACCGCCTCGCGGACGGCGCTTTTGGGAATGTCGCGGTCTGTTTTTACCGGCAAGCGTACAAAAGACGCTCCCCTGATACGTACCGTCGATGTCGTTACCCTGGTCGGGTTGGTAAGTTCCTTAACCGCGTACACCGCCCCGCGCTCGCAGTTGTTTCCGGTTACCGCCATTTTTTCATCAATATGCAGGCGGCACCCCCTGGGACATACAATACAGGTAAACATTGCCATAATAAACCTCTACTCCGCGCGGCCGGCCGGCCGCGCCGCACAATCGAACGTAAAGCCGGCCAGGAGTTTGTTACGCTTCGCGTATAAAACCGTATAAAAATTCACGAAAGTGAATTTTTATACATAACAAACTCCAATGCAACAGGCTGCCAGGTAACCAGGCTTTACGACGCTTCCCCCTCCGGAACTTCTTTCCGTACGGAAACCTCAATCTCGTCCCCGATTTTCGGAAAAAAGGACTTGGGCAGCGCGATCTTTTCCATTTCGCCGGGGGCCATGTATTCCCGTGAAAAACGGGCGATTGTAGCGCCGCCGCTTGTTACCACAATCTTTACATCTTTAAATATATCCGTTGAACGGAAAAAAATCTCCGCCGATTTGTCCAAATTTTCCGGGCGTATCTTCTGGGGAACCGTGTACCGGACCCCCTGCCCGGGCCTGACGGAAACCAGGCTCCCCCCGGAACCCGCCCCCGCCCCGGCGTAACGGGCGGCCGAAGCGCCCGCTTTCAGGCCTTCCGCCGTAACATAATCGACCAGATCGTGAACATGGACAACATTGCCCGACGCGAATATGCCGGGGGTACTGGTTTCCATGTTTTCAAATACCACCGGGCCGCCGGTACGGGGATCGATTTCTATCCCCGTCTGCCGGGAAAGCTCGTTTTCCGGGATAAGGCCCACGGAAAGCAGCAGGGTGTCGCAGTCATGCGTTTCTTCGGTTCCCGGAACAGGGCTGCGCTTTTCATCAACCTGGGCCGTCACCACCTGTTCCACCCGCTTATCCCCCCTGATATCAACAACCGTATGGCTCAGATGCAGGGGAATATTAAAATCGTCAAGGCACTGCACGATATTCCGGTTTAGGCCGCCGGGATAGGGGAGAATTTCGTATACCCCCAGGACTTCCGCCCCCTCAAGGGTCAGCCGACGGGCCATAATAAGCCCTATATCCCCGGAGCCAAGGATAAGCACCTTCTTCCCTATTCTATAGCCCTCTATGTTCATATAGAGCTGGGCGGTTCCGGCGGTAAACACACCGGCGGGACGGCTTCCGGGAATACCGAGGGCGCCCCGGGTCCGCTCCCGGCACCCCATAGTGAGCACAAGCGCCTTGGCCGAGACAGCCTTATAGCCATACTCCGGATTCATCACATAGACGGTTTTATACAGCGGGGAACCGGCTTCCCCCCCGGCAGGGGACTCGACAGAGAGGACCATAGTACCGGTGAGTTTTTCGATGGATGTTTCGGAAACGCGGTTTATAAAGCGCTCGGCGTATTCCGGGCCGGTCAGCTCCTCCTTAAAATGGTGGAGGCCAAAGCCGTTGTGAATACACTGGGGCAGGATCCCCCCAAGCACCCTGGCTCGTTCCAGAATACAGACCTTTTCGGCCCCGTTTTCCCAGGCGGAAACAGCCGCGGCCAGCCCCGCCGGGCCTCCCCCTATGACAAGGACATCGTACTGATCTTTCATTCCCCTTCCCCTTCCGGTGTTTTTGTCTCGCCCGCGATAATATACATACCTTCGCGATCAAGGGGTACGCTATCCGGGCTGACAGGGCCGCCCTGTAATTTGCCCAATTCCCGGATAATAATCTCCATGACACGGGGGCCGCAGAATCCCCCCTGGCAGCGCCCCATACCCGTGCCGCAACGGCGTTTTACCGCGTCCAGGGAACGCGGAGGCAGGGGCCGCTTGAACGCGTCAACAATTTCCCCTTCGGTTACTGTTTCGCAGCGGCATATAATCGTACCGTAAAGCGGGTTTTCCTCCACCGCCTTCCGCCGCTCTTCATGGCTCATATCCTTAAACCGCTTTACCCGGCGGCCCGGCATAAAGGCGGGGTTTTCCTCAAGCCCGAGTCCGGCCTCCCCCAGCATCCGCACCATATCCAGGGCAATCGCGGGGGACGAGGTAAGCCCCGGCGACTTGATCCCGGCAATATTGAAAAACCCGGGGACATGCTTCGACTCGCCTACCAGAAAATCGCCTATGTCGCTGTCGGCCCGGACTCCGGAAAAATTACGTATGGATTGGGAAAAATTAATGTCCGGAACCGATCTGAAGGCCATCCCGCGGACAAAGGCCAAACCCGCGGCGGTATTTGTCCGGTCGTCCCCGGTGACCCGTTCGCTGTCCGGGCCGACAATAATATTCCCGTGAGCCGTAGGGCTTACCAGCACCCCCTTCCCGTTCTCGTTCGGGCAGGGGAATATTACGTTATTGGCCAGGTACGATGCGGCGCTGTCCATTAAAAAGTACTGCCCGCGTTTATGGTGAATGGCAAAATACTCCGGCTCGATCATCCGGCTGACAATGTCCGCGTATATCCCGGTCGCGTTTACTACAAAACGCGCCTCTATTTCACCCTGGCCGGCGCTGACGATAAAATGATCCCCGGCCTTGCGGATCGCGGTAACTTCCGTATCAAGCCGCACCCTGGCGCCGCCCTGCACCGCCGCCTCCGCCTGGGCTGTGGCGAATTCCCAGGGAGAGACTACGCCGCCTGTTTCGGCGTAGAGCGCGCAGAGGGCCTCCTTGTCCAGATGGGGTTCCATTTCGTGGAGTTCGTCATATTCAACAATTTTCAGCCCCGGAACATGGTTGGCAATACCCCGTTCATACAGATCCTTAATCGTGGCCCGGTCCTGATCGTCAAAGCCGACAACCAGGGAGCCGGTCCTCTTGTGGGGAATATCCAGGGATTCGCACAAGGCGTACATCAGGGGGTTGCCTTCAGTATTGTACCTGGCCATCAAGGTCCCCGGTTCCGGATCATAGCCCGCGTGGATAATGCCGGTATTCGCCTTGCTGGTACCCGCCCCTACATCGTTCTCCTTTTCCAGCAGGGTCACCCGCACCTTATAACGGCTCAAGGCATAGAGGAGCGAACATCCGCAGACTCCCCCTCCAATGATGACGACATCCTCCATAATTTTTTGTCCTTAATTTAGGCTGAGTATCCCCCCTGGAGCCTGGGCGGCCCAAGGGGGACTGTCTGATCGGCGCGCGGCGTTAAAACGCCGCACGGAAAAACTAAACATCCGTAACCATTCAGCCGTAACGCGATTTCAGTACTTTTCTTGTTCTCTAATACTTTAATTCCCGCGGGCGGCTGAACAGTTACTAACGGCCGTACTATTTCTTTTCCCAGCCAAAGGAGCGTTTTACCGCTTCCTTCCAGCCGCCCAAGAGCTGCGAACGGTTTTCCTCCTGCATGGCGGACTTAAAGGTCTTGTCTACCGCCACATTTTGCAGAATATCATGCTGATCCTTGTAATACCCGACGGCCAGCCCCGCGAGGTACGCGGCCCCGAGAGCCGTCGTCTCGATAACTTTCGGGCGGATTACGTCGGTATCGAGAATATCCGACTGGAACTGCATGAGGAAATTGTTGGCGCAGGCCCCGCCGTCGACCCGCACGGCTTTGATGGCCGTCCCCGCGTCGGCTTCCATAGCCTTTATAACGTCGGCGCTTTGGTACGCGAGGGATTCCACCGTCGCGCGGATGACGTGCGCTTTTGTCACGCCCCGGGTAAGGCCCACGATAATGCCGCGGGCGTACTGATCCCAGTACGGCGCGCCAAGGCCCACAAACGCGGGAACCATGTACACGCCCTCGGTATCCTTTACGCTGTTGCAGTAGGCTTCGCTTAAGGGCGCGCTGTCCAGTATCTTAAGCCCGTCGCGCAGCCACTGAATCGCCGAACCGGTTACGAAGACGCTCCCCTCAAGGGCGTAATTTACCTTGCCGTTAAGGCCCCAGGCAATCGTTGTAAGCAGGCCGTTCTTTGATTCAACGGCTTTTTCCCCGGTATTCATCAGGATAAAGCAGCCCGTCCCGTAGGTATTTTTCACCATGCCCGGCTCAAAACAGCACTGGCCGAACAGGGCCGCCTGCTGGTCGCCCGCAATCCCGGAAATAGGTATTTCGCCTCCCAGGAATTCGCTTGACGTCTTGCCGAATTCGCCGCTGGAGGGCTTCACTTCCGGCAGCATCGATTTGGGAATATTGAGTTCTTTGAGAATTTCCTCGTCCCACTGGAGGGTATGGATATTGAACAGCATAGTCCGGGAAGCGTTTGTATAATCGGTGGCGTGGACCTTGCCGCCGGTCAGCTTCCAGACAAGCCAGGTGTCCACATTGCCAAACACCAAATCGCCTTTTTCCGCCCTCGCCCGGGCGCCTTCCACATTCTCAAGAATCCAGCGTATCTTGGTGCCGGAGAAATACGCGTCCACAACCAGGCCGGTCTTTTCCTTGATCTTCTTATCAAACCCCTTTGCCTTGAGGGTATCGCAGTATTCCGCGGTCCGGCGGCACTGCCAGACAATGGCGTTATAAACAGGGTCCCCGGTCTTGCGATCCCAAACCAGGGTTGTTTCACGCTGGTTGGTAATACCGATAGCGGCAATATCGCTCGCGCTGACGTTGACCCGGGCTTTTGCCTGCGCCATCACGCCCGACTGGCTGGACCAGATCTCAAGCGGATCATGCTCCACCCAGCCCGGTTTCGGAAATATCTGCGTGAATTCCTGCTGCGCCACACTGACAACATTCCCCTGCTTGTCAAAAATGATACAGCGCGAACTGGTCGTCCCCTGATCCAGGGCCATTACATACTTTCCCATGTGTATACCTCCGCATAATTTTTTATCTGCCCATAACCATTAACAGCAGGGTAAGCACGTAGAATTTTTTTATCTGGGCGCATCCGCGCGCCAGCCTGCCCGTAGGGCAGGACGGCCCGCGGACCGGGCTTTCCGCTTCAATTCCTCGGCTTCGCCTCCGGCGAACCCTGCGGGATTTCCGCTTCAATCCCTTGCGCGTTCCCTGTACAAGCCTTTTTCCGCCAATATGGAGCGGCAAACGGGCTGCATAGGATCATACGGTTCTACGCGTTAATCGTGCATTAACAGGCTGCTTGACAGACTTTTATAATTTGTTATATTGTACAACCTGCTTCCGCAATTTGTCAAAAAGTTTAATCTTAAAATTTTGAGCAGTTTTATTTAGCGGGTAATTCCTTTTAGATACGAGGCGATCAAAATGAAAAAAAGCTACGAACAGATGGCCCGGGAATCGATAGAAGAAATTTCCCGGAATATACTGGGCAATATCGCGGAATTAAGGCAATTAACCGAAAACAGCGAGATCACAATTGGCAGGCTTGAGTCCCTCATGGGGAAACTCAAAACAGAGAACAATAAGGCCATTTCAAAACTCTACAACGATTATATCAAAACCATACCGGAAAAGGACCTGATCCGTAAAAAAAAACCGAATTACGCGCTAAAGGCGTAACTGTTGTCAACGGGGGCAAGCGGGTTCGGAAAATACAAACCATCAACGGGGAGCTCTGCGTAAGGCGGAGCATCCTGAGGCTTAAAAATGGCGTCATTGACGGCGACGCGGGCATAAGGGAACAGATACCCCTGGACGAATACCTGGGCATAGACAGGCTGCCCTTCAAGATGACCAGGCTGATGATGGCGGAAACCGCCTTTTGGGGCCAGGGGCAGTTCTCCTTTAAGATGGCGGAAAAAATACTGCAGGGACACTTCCGGGCCAGAATAACCGACTGCCAAATACGGAAAATAACCTGTTTTATCGGGAAACGTGTTTTTGACGCCGATCTGCAAAGGGCCAGGGCGGCCTATGAAAACAGGGCAAATATGCCCCGGCGCGGGGACAAACGCGGGGTCTTGTACATAGCGGCGGACGACAACACAATAAATATGCGGAAAACGGGCAATTCCGGAACAGCCCCGGGGCGGATCAGCCTGGGGATCGTCTTCAACAGCGGCAGCCTGATAGTAAGGAAAAACGAAGTGGTTTATAATATTTCCGAAAAGGAATACGTCGCCGTAATAGCGGATCTGCCGGCATTCAAACAGCTTTTTTTTGAATGCGCGGTACGGAACGGCTACGGGCGCTATGAGCAAACAGTGGTTCTTTCCAACGGGGCGGACTGGGTCCGCGCCGTATGCGACGAGCTGTTCCCCGATGCCGTACAGATTCTCGAATTCTACCACCTTGAAGAAAACCTGCGTACTTTCGGCAGATACCTCCGTCAAACGGGGGGAAAAAATTTCCGGACGGATGAAATCCTCTCCCTGCTGAAAAACAGCAGGAGCGAGGAGGCCCTGGGCAAGCTAAAACGATACGAACAAATACCCGTCCCGCCCGGCATCATAAACCCCTATACCCATGTTTATAATAACCGGGGCAGGATCGATTACGCGCTCTACAGGACCAGGGGCTATTATATAGGCAACGGCCCTATTGAACACGAAAACAAGATTGCCTTGCAGAAGCGCTGTATGCAGGCAAGATCCAAATGGGACAAAACAAACGCGCAGTACATATTAACGCTCCGGGCAAAAGAGGAAAGCAAACTATGGGACAGATTCGTCCGGGATCTAATCTTGTACGATAAAGGATGATCCGTCGTCAGGAGGGCCGGCAAGGCGCAGATCCGTTTCCCGGATTTTTTTCCGCAGGGGCAAAATAGCGGGCGGCGAAACCGACAATTCGTCTATCCCCATCCGTAAAAATGTCTCCGTAAGCGAGGGGTCCCCCGCCAGCTCGCCGCATATCCCGACGGCAATTCCCGCCTTGTGCGCGTTTTCGGCAGTAAGCCGGATAAGGCGCAAAACCGCCTGATGATGCGTATCAGCGTATTTGCCGATACTGCTGTTCTGGCGGTCGGCGGCAAGCGTGTACTGGGTCAGATCGTTTGTCCCGATACTGAAAAAATCGGCTTCCCTGGCAAGAATGTCGCTGATAATAGCCGCGGCGGGGGTTTCTATCATGATCCCGAGCTTAAGATCCGGGGAAAAAGCCCTGCCTTCCTCCGCAAGCTGCTCTTTTGCCTGGGAAGCGAACCCAATCGCCTGGCGCAGTTCCCACACCGAGGCAATCATCGGGAACATGATCGCGATATTGCCGAAAGCCGAGGCGCGGTAAAGTGCCCTGAGCTGGGTGATAAAAATTTCCGGGCGATCAAAACAGATGCGAATAGCCCGCAGCCCAAGGGCGGGATTCTGCTCGGGGGGAAGCTTGAAATAGCCGGCCTGCTTGTCCGCGCCTATGTCCAGGGTCCTGATGATTACCTGGCGGCCCGCCATTTTTTCGGCAGCGGCTTTGTAGATTTCAAACTGACGGTCTTCCGAGGGGTAATCCTTGCTTTCCAGATAGAGGGATTCGCTGCGAAACAGCCCGATGCCGCGCGCGTCATTGGACAATGCGGAATCAATGTCGTCAAGACTGCCGGCATTGGCAAAAAGTTCCATCAGCCTGCCGTCTATGCTGCGGTTCGGCTGCCCCTTTAAAGCCGCAAGCCCGGCCTTTTCCTGTTTTTGATTCTCGTATTCGCCCCGCATACGGGCCATTACGGCGTCGTCCGGTTCCAGATAAAGCGTTCCCGATGCCCCGTCGATTGCCGCCATCATGCCGCCGCAATCCGGGCCAAGGCCGTCTCCCAGCGCGACAACCGCCGGAATGCCCATGTTCCTGGCAAAAATCGCGGTGTGGGAATTCACCGAACCCTCCCTGGTCACAAAACCGGCGATTTTGCTCCGGTCAAGGCCGAGGGTTTCGCTGGGCGAGAGATCGTCCGCCGCGATAATGGCGGAATCGCGGATGATAACCTCAGCCGGGTCGCGGCCCTGCAAAACATCCAAAAGCCGCCCGGACACATCGCGGACATCCGCCGACCGGGCCTGCAAATACGGATCGTCCATGTTTTCGAACATACCCGCAAGAGTCTCAGAGGTCTTCATAACCGCGTATTCCGCGTTCATTTTTTCATTGGTAATAATGCCGGTAAGCGATTCCGTGTAATCAAGATCGGAGAGCATCATCTGGTGGGTCTGAAACAGTTCCGCGTCTTCCTCTCCAAGCGTCTTAAGCGCTTCCTGGTACAGGGTTTCCAGCTGGGCGATAGCTTTGGCGCGGGCGGCGTCCGCCCTGGCCAATTCGGCCTGTACATCATCAATGTGCCGCTGCGGGATTTCCCTGTTTTTTTTCACCAGAAAAAAAACAGGGCCAACGGCGATACCGCCCGCGGCGCCCTGCCCCTGAAGTATTTTCACCGGTCAAACCCTCCGCTATTCTTGTTTTTTACAATGAACTGGCGCAATATTCCTCCATTTCTTTCGCGACCCGCTCTTCATTATCGCCGGAAACGGTAATTTCTATTTCGTCCCCTGTCCGGGCCTGCAAGTTGATAACGGAAAACAACCGTTTCGCGCTGGAAGACATTTCTCCTTTTTTTATAACAATGTCTTCCGCGTACTCCTGGGCCTTTTTCGCGAATCTCCCCGCCGGGCGCGCATGAAGGCCTTCTTCAACCTTAAGCGTATATTTAAAACTAACCATTTTGCCTCTTTTCTGGGTTTTCCGGAGGGTACCGGGCCGGCCATGGTACTGAAACCGGCCTAGTCCTTGTTAATTATAAATTCTTGTAACTGTTCCAGCACGGAAGCCGTATTCTGACCTCCCGCTATGGCGACGGCGGCGACCAGCCCGCCTTCAACCAGGGCCGCGTCGCACAAATACACCCGTTTGTATAATTCCGCATCAAGGGCTTCGGCGGCCATCTGGCATGTCATACGCGCGGAACCCAAATCCGCAAGCACAATGACATCGCCCTTCTGCACAAGCTCTTGCAGCTTTTCAAAAGTTGAGTCAAAATCGGCGCCAAGGCTGCCGTCTTTGGTACCGCCTACAATGGCGATTTCCGCCTCGCCGGCCATTTGCAGCGCGATGTCGCGGGTACCTTCCACAATTTTTTCACTATGCGATACAAGTAATAACGATACCATAAACCAGCCTACGTTATAGAGTCGTATATTGTCCGGATGATGAGGCAGCTTGACATTGCCCCCGGATCGATATGCCCAATACTGCGATCCCCCAAATACGACGCGCGGCCCTTGGTCGCTTTGATTTCTTTGGTTTTTTCCGCGCATTCCTGCGCGACCGCAAGCGCGGTTTCAAAAGCTTTCTTGCACAAGACCCCTTCCGCGCTGCTTTTTTCGAGCGACTCCAGGACGGGGATAAGCACGTCAAGCATTGTCTTTTCCCCGAGCACCGCCTTCCCCCGCGCCTGTACCCCGGCAATACCCTCTTTAAGGCACTCGTTAAACAAGGATAGGTTAAGAACCTTAAAGTCTTTGGCAACTCCACCCGCCCTGAGGAATAAGGTTCCGTACAAAGGCCCCGACGCCCCGCCTACATTCGAGATAAGGGCCATTGCGGTAGTCTTTAACGCGTCGCCTATGGTTTCCGAAGGCTTCTCCGCCAAATTCTTAACCGCCACGTCAAAGCCCCGGGCCATATTAAAACCGTGATCGCCGTCGCCTATCGCCGCGTCAAGATCGCAAAGGTACTGCTTATTGGCCTCTATTGTTTTCGCGATTTCGGTAATGATTACAACTACCTGCTCAGTTAGTATACTCATCTTTTTCCTTATCTTTTCTTCCGCTCCGGGTAAAACAAGGCTGCCGCCCGATTCCGATTCTAAAAACAGCCGGAACTCCTCCGCGCGGAGGGCCGGAATTCCCATGCCCGGCCCCCCTTCAAAATTCTTACGCGAAAACCTTATAGGCTATCGTATCCGCTTTCGCGTCGTAGAATTTTTTTATTTCCCCGTCAAGTTTCAACACCGACAGGGAAAAACCGGCCATTTCTATTGAGGTCATATAGTTACCGACATTGGTATTATGTATCTTTACGCCCTTCCCCGTGATAATTTCATTGGCCTTGCGGTTCGCTACCAATAGTTCCATCAGGGGCGTGCCGCCCAATCCATTTACCAGCAGGGCTATTTCATCCCCGCCGCCAAGCGGCATATCGGCGCAAATTTTGTCGAGGAGTACGGCAACGGTCTTGTCGGCGCTCTGGAGCTTCTCTTTGGAAACGCCGGGTTCCCCGTGGATTCCCAGCCCGATCTCAACCTCGTCGTCGGCAAGGGTAAAACCGGGTTTTCCCGCGGCGGGGACAATACAGGGGCTGAGAGCCATGCCCATAGTCCTGACACTGGCGATCGCCTTCTCGGCGACTTTCTGCACCTCTTCCAGGCTTAAACCGGCCTCCGCGGCGGCGCCGGTAATTTTGTGGACCAAAACGGTACCGGCAATCCCCCTGCGCCCGACGGTATAGGTGCTGTTCATAACCGCGACATCATCATTGACGATGACTTTGGCAACTTTGATGCCTTCGCCCTCGGCCATTTCCATAGCCATTTCAAAATTCAGCACATCGCCGGTATAGTTCTTTATTATCAGGAGTACGCCCGCCTCGGTCTGGACCGCCTTGATCGCCTTGAATACCTCGTCGGGAGTGGGCGAGGTAAAAACTGCCCCGCAGACCGCCGCGTCGAGCATGCCTTCCCCGACAAACCCGGCATGTGACGGCTCATGCCCGGACCCGCCGCCGGACACAAGGGCGACTTTTTTGGATTTCTTGGCGCTCCGAGCAATAACAGCGCTGTCCGGAACCCGGGTTACGTATTGCGGGTACGCTAAAACCAGCCCGTTCAGCATTTCGTCAACAAGGGCATCGGGGGAATTGATTATTTTCTTCATTATGTTTCTCCTAAAAACCTATTCGGGGGCGTTAATATCCGGAAACCCGCCTGCGCGGGGAAGGTTCCGGGGCGGTTCAGCCTCCGCCGGTAACGGCGGAACATAAGCCCCCGGGATAACCGGGCCTCCGGCCCGGGACTTCCCGCCGAATAAGCGCTTCCCAAAACCCAAGGAGATTTTGGGAAAGCTTATTTGACGGGAAAAATTAAACCGCTTGGTAACTATTCAGTCGGGGGGCTAAAGCCCCCGCTCCGCAAAAAAGTCTTGACAAGACTTTTTTTGCAATGTCCGGTTGAACGAGGGGGTCTGGACCCCCTCCGTTTGGCATTTATGGGCAGTGATAGACTGAATACTTACACCGCTTGTCTTGTTCAATTCAACGGCTATTAAAACAGCGCATTCCCCAGAAGGGCGCCCAGAAGCGCGCCGATAATCGGGCCGACGACCGGAATCCACGCATAGCCCCAATCGGAAGAGCCTTTGCCTTTTATGGGAAGAACCGCGTGAGCGATACGGGGGCCCAGATCGCGGGCCGGGTTAATCGCGTAACCTGTGGTACCTCCAAGGCTTATACCGATTGAGCAGATAATGGCCCAAACGCCCCAGGTGCCGCCGCTCGCGGCGCCGACGCCCAGAATGGCGAAGACCAGTACAAAGGTGCCGATTATTTCACTGATGAGATTTAAGGCGGGGCTCCGGATGCCGGGGCCGGTTGAGAAAACCCCAAGCTGGGTGCCGGGATCGTCCGTGCTGTCGAAGTGGTTTTTGTACATGAGCCACACGAAGAAAGCCCCGACAAAGGCGCCCGCAAACTGGGTGAGGATGTAGCCGGGAACGAGGTTCCAGCTGAGACTGCCGATAGCCGCCAGGCCGAGGGTAAGAGCCGGGTTAAAATGGGCCCCGCTCGCCGCGCCGAACATGGTAGCGGGAATAAAGACCGCCAGTGCCCAGCCAACCGTGATGACAATCCACCCAGCACTATTGCCTTTTGTTTTGGACAAAATGACATTGGCGACGACTCCGTCGCCAAGAAGAACGAGAAGGAATGTCCCGATAAACTCCGCTAAGTACACAGACATAAACTGCCTCCTAAAAAAGTTTTCCTAATTGTAGAGCCATTTTTATTATCTTGTCAAAACTTTTCGGCCGGGATATTTGACCATGTTTTTTTAGCGTGTAAATA
>JAIRZS010000153.1 GCA_031267115.1 Treponema sp. | reverse complement strand
AAATGTTCGGGGCCGTAGAGTCTCCCGTGCGTCGGGCTCAGGCCCAGAAAGGACAGGCGCTCCGCCGTTTCCGGATAATCCGAATAAACGGCGAAAGGCACGGAACCTTTGGCAAGGCGCGAGAACAGGGCGGACATCCCCGGACGGGGCCGGTAATATTTTTTCAGAATCCTTGCCATACGGGGCAAATACTGGTCAAAATACCAGGCCCAAAGCCATTTTGCCGGCCTGCCGGTCATCGCCGCCATCCGGGAAAAGAATTCCATGTAGTAGATTCCCGCTGATCCGTAATCGCAGCCGGCCAGGGATTTCCGGGTCTTGCGTTCGGCCAAATCAAGAAAGCTGTCCTGGAGGGCGGACAAAACCAGATGCCGGGCGAAACCGGCGGAATCGTACAGGGTCCCGTCCAGGTCGAAAATAAGGGCCTCCGCTTTCCTTACCTGATCCTGCAGCTCCCGGCTCAGCGTACCAGCTCCTTGAACATGGCGTGGCGCTTCTCGTCCTGCATCAGCAGATTTACCTTGAATTGGCCGTCCCGGTATCCCTTGTCAATACAGGAGGACTTGAATTTTTCAAACGATTCGTTTACCAAAAGCGCGGTTTCCGGATCTTTCAGACGGTTGGAAGCACGCTTTGCCTCGTACTCGATATTGAATTTTTTGAGATAGCCGTCCAGGACCCTGGTAAAGTTTTCGGCCTTTTCCTGGGTTATGCCGGCATTGACAAATTCATAATAGAAGCGGTACGCCGCTTTGGAGGCATCCGCGAACCCGACGAAAAACGCGACATGGCTGCCGGTCTCCTGTTCCGCCGCGTGTACGGCCTCCACAAACTGCCGCTCGTGGAGTTTTTCGCCGGTCATATTAACCGTGCCGTTTACCTTTTGTATCAGCTTGAGTGTGGGGAATTGGTTTAAAAAACCGGTAATTTCCACCAGATCGTTCATATTATAGCGGTACAGGCCCGCGGATGTGGTAACAACCATACAGTAGCGTTCGCCCTTTTCAACCTCGTCTATCCGGTATATATGGGGATTTTCGCTTTCCAGTTCCGATTCATGGATAAATTCGAAAAATATCTTGTGGCCGAAGATTACCGTGTCCGGGGAATTGCTTTTCAGGACAATGCCGGGCCGGCATTCGGTGGCATAATACCCCATTTCGTGGAAAAAACAATTTTCCGGGAAAGAATCCGCGATTTTGTCAAAGAAGATCTTTGTATTGCCGCAAAACCAGACATTCACTATCTGCATATTGGGCCAGTAATGCTTGGGAAGAACCTTCCCGTAGCGGAGCTTCAGCGCCCGCAGTTCCGCCGCCCGCCTGGGATTCGGCCTGATCCGCTTTTCCAGGGCGGCGCGGATCTCATCGGAAATAGGAACGCGCCGGCTCAACGCGCCCTTCTCAATATCCTCCACATATTCGTCGTAAAATTCGTTGACATTATTCTGCATTTCCACCAGGGTGCTGGGATTGGCAGTGATGATCAGGGTTATATCCTGCTCAATACCCATGCGCATAATGGCATAATACCGGGCTTTGTAATCGGCAATATGGAAAATATCCGCCGGCGCCGGGTGGAGGACTTCCATAAATTCAGGAATATCCCGCTGGGATATTCCTGAAATAGACCCGTACACAGTACCGTCCGGGGCCGCCCCTTCTATGGCGTTGCCTACAACCGAAAGAGTCTTTCCGTAAAAGGCCCGGGGCTTGTTCATGATGAGGGTATAGAACCAGAGCTGGTTCATGACCTTGTATACTTCCTGGTAATACTGTTCGGTAATGGGGACCCACTTGGGTTCTTTGGTGGTGCCGCTGGTTTTGGCGTACATCTTGGGCTTCCCGGCGAACAGGACGTCCGCTTCCCCCTGCTTGTGCCGTTCGATATAGGGCCGGAAATTCTCGTAATCGTTGACCGGGACCTGGTTCCGGTACAGCGCGAACAGTTCCCTCGGGCCTGCGGCTTTTAAAATATCTTCAAAATGGTGCTCTTTGCCGTAGACCGTATCTTTTGAAACGGCAAGTATAGCCCGCAGGGTTTTTTCCTGGGCTTTCAGGGCGTTTTTGGACGCCCTTTTAAGTTCCCCGATACCTTTTTTACCGACAAGCGTCAGGGCAAGCCTGATAAACCACCAGCCTCTAACTCGCTGCAATCCCATACATTCTTCTCCGGGTTTTCATTCGATGGGCTTTCCCTAAGCCTGACAGGCTGTTAGCTTACGGTAAAATTTAGTCGGGCTGTTATTGATATTCTAACAATATCTATGGATTTTCCGTATCTTTTTACGAACGTATGGCACGGGCAATACCCCGCCCGCAGGCCCCACAGTCCCCGCAGGCGCGGCAAAAAGCCCCCCGGCGCTTTGCCTTCGCGCCGCCTTTAAATGGAATTCGCGGCTGTACTGCGAATCTTTGTAATTACCTTCCGGTTAGCGCTCATCTATTTCAGCCCCCTGTCCCAAATCCGAATTAAAAAACACCCTTTTCCCGCCGATAATATTACAATGCGTATGAATTCAAGGCGGAGGGCTTTTCCCAGGGTTTTCGCGTTTTTTACCGTTTTTTCCGTTTTTTTTCTCTTTCCCGTCCTGCCCGGTTATTCCCAGGACCTGGGCGTAAGCTCCGCCGATATACGCATTGAACAGCAGGTCGACGGGGGCTACCACCTCTTTATCCGCAAAAAGGCCGGAATGAGTTCGGTGCTGCTTACCGAAACCACCCGCGATCCCGCAATGGCCGCCGACAACTACGCCTACCGTTCCGCGCAGTGGAACAGCATCAACGGCAGCGAGATAAGGGTCCTGAACGGCGTCCCCATCCCCCCGGAAAGCGGGATCTACTCGCTCATCGATTCCAGTACCGAAAACCACCCGGAGCTGGGAGAGGCGTTCCATATTTATATCCCCTATATCCTCTATTACGGGTACGCCGATACCCGCCACGGGGAAGTGTACGTAGTGGACGGGACCTATTTGAACATCCGCGCCTTTGAATTCCCCTACGCCGATTACCGGGGCCGCTTCCAGGACAACCCCTTTATACTCAGAGTAACCCAGCAGCCCCTTGCCGGCCCCCCCGAGGGCAACTATATGAAAGACACCATAGACTCTTTCGGCGAAATTACCCGGAGCGGGGGCGGTGATCTGATCTATTCCACAGGCCCCGGCGATCTTGTAGAAAAGATAGAAGCCGTACTTGCCAGGGAAAAGGGAAAGTCGGTGGATCTGGTCATCTGCCTTGACACGACCAACAGCATGAAAGACGATATCGACGCGGTAAGGGAAAACCTCATACCCATGCTGGAAGCGATTATCAGGGAATTCAAGGATTTTAAAATAGGCCTGGTATTATACAAAGACTACAACGAAGAGTACCTGACCCGCGTAATCCCCTTTACCAGGAATTTCGAGGCGGTCAGGCGCAACCTCAACAATATCCGCGTGCGGGGCGGGCGGGACATACCTGAAGCGGTTTACGAAGCCCTGTACGACGGGGTCACCAAGTACAGCTGGGAAGCCGAGTCGCGGCTCATCGTCCTCATAGGCGACGCGCCCCCGCATCCCCGCGCCCGGGGAAGGATCACCCAGGAAATGGTGGACCAGGCCGTAGCCGAGCGCGGCATCAAGGTAAACGCGATTATCCTGCCGCAATAACCGTTCCGCCGCAGCAACTATTCCGCCGCGGCAAAAACCCCGCGGGCCGGCGCTTTCATCTCCCGCTCTTTTTCCTCGTCCTGGAATCGATCTGTTCCAGGACAATATTGGTCAGTATTTTAAACTGGGACGGAAGCAGTTCTTCGTCCGGGGTATCGTAGCGGCCAAGGAGCGCCTGGAATTCCGTCCGGGCCAGATCGTACTTTTTCTGCTTGTAATGAATAAAGGCAATCTCGTATTCGGCGGCACAGAGCACAGAGTCATTCCCGGGGAACCGTTCAAGGATAAGATCATAATAGGCAAGCGCCAGCTTGTAGCGGTTGCGATCCATAGCTTCCTGCCCGTACTGGATCAGCTCTTCCGGGGTTTCCGCCTCTCTGAGCTGCCCTGTCGCGCAGGAGCCCAGGCCAAGCGCCAGGACCAGGCCGGCGGCCAATGTTGATAACTTCATACCCCAAAACTAACACGAAGCCCCGCTAAAAACAAGTATCCGGAACCGCGCCCCGCGATAACCGTATAGAATTTCCTATCTTTCCGGGCGCATCCGGCCCTGCGGGCCGGACCGGGCTTTCCGGGGCTCCGCTGACGCTCCGGCCCCGCCGCTCTGCGCCGTGGCTAAACCCCTCCAATCCCTTGCGCGTTCCGGAGTGAAGAATTTTACCGCTAGTTATTTACCGCAAAGATTCTATGATTTAAATTATCGGGGGAAAGTGGTATCCTGGTCCGACGGGGCCAGGGAGCCGGCGGCAGGTTGATTCTTCGAGTGAAGAAACCCGGGAGTACCCAGAGTAAGCCCGGAGGAACTTCGGCGCAAAGATTAGTCTAAACCGGCCGCCGTACAGTAAAATGCCGCGCCGGGAAACAGCCCGGCGACCGCGAATAGGAGTACGGTGGAACATACCCGATAAACGCTCCCGGCCCTTATTTTATTACGAGGAGCGAAAAAATGGTA
>JAIRZS010000125.1 GCA_031267115.1 Treponema sp. | reverse complement strand
GGAAAGTACCACTACGACGGGCACAGGAAATGCGGCGCAGGCCTCGGCCCGGAGGAAGCCGGGGACGGCATCTGCCCGGTCTGCGGGAAGCCCCTGACCATGGGCGTTTTAAGGCGGGTGACGGAACTTGCCGGCCGCCCTGTTGACGAATGGGCCGCCTGCCCCCAGAACACCGAAGGCACAAACAGGCGTCCGTATGTATCGCTGATTCCGTTACGGGAACTGGCTGCGGAACTTCTCGGTACGGGGACCGCCTCCAGGAAAACAGAAGCCGCGTATATGCGGCTTGTGGAGCAGGCGGGGGGCGAGCTTCCCCTGCTTGCGGACGCGCCGGTTTCCGCCATTGAAAAAATGGACGCCCCCGGCATTCCGGGAGAAAAACTCGCCGAAGCCGTCTTTCGTATGCGCTCCGGCCAGGTTGTTATCAAGCCGGGCTATGACGGGGTATACGGAGCGGTCAGGGTTTTCCCGCCCGGCCCTGCGCCGCGAGGGATTTCATCCCCGTAAGCCCCGGTTTATCGGGACGCGGGCGTACACCCCGCCTGTTTGCACCGTTTTTGTATCACGCTCTTGCAATTCCCCGCGCCGCTGCCGCGCTCCTTTGTCCATCATTAAACCCTCCCGGGTCAATGGTATCCTGCTTTGCCTCCCTTTATCTCCTCCCTTAAGTTTATGGTGTGGTGCCAGGCACCAAATTTCTGGATAAATTTTTATCGAAAAAAACGGTGCCTGGCACTTTTTCAGGCGGCGGCAGGGATGCCGCTGTTTCCATTGCTGTCCGCCAACGGCGGATGGACGCGCAAGGGATTGGAGGGGTTTAGCCACGGCGCGGAGCGCCGGGGCCGGAGCGATAGCGGAGCCCCGCAAAGCCCGGTCCGGGCGCCAAAGGCGCGCGGATGCGCCCAAAACCAGAATACTAAGATGAAAATTTCTTTGCGTTTGCCCTGCTATTTCCTTCCGGGTAGTTGACATAGGGCCCGGTTTTGTGGAATCATAAAAAATCCAGGTTAAGTAACGATAGATAGTGAGAAGGTTGTGCAATGAAGACGGTATTCATAAAGCCCGCGGATGTGGAGCGGAAATGGTTTGTGATTGACGCCGAAGGAAAGTCTCTGGGCCGGGTGGCCGCGAAGGCTGCGGCGATACTCCGGGGTAAGGAGAAGGCGATTTTTACCCCTCATCAGGAGATTGGGGATTATGTTGTGGTGGTGAACGCGGACAAGGTGGCGGTAACCGGGGGCAAAGCCCAGAAGAAGCTGTACCATCATCATACCGGGTATCCGGGCGGCCTTAAGACCCAGACCTTCGCGAGGCTGATTGAAAAGCACCCTACTTCGCCCCTGGAGCTGGCGATTAAGGGGATGCTTCCCAAGGGGCCTCTGGGGCGGAAGCTGCTGAAAAACGTAAAACTCTACGCGGGGGCCGGGCATCCTCATCAGGCCCAGAATCCCCAGGCGATTGAGATGTAAGGGAGAAAGAGGAATAGATGATTAAGAATCTTGGAATTGGAACCGGAAGGCGCAAGACTTCGGTAGCCCGGGTATATGTCCGGGACGGAAGCGGCAAAATTGAGATTAACGGTAAGGATCTGGGCCGGTATTTCCCCCAGGGCGAACACGCCATAATGGTCCGCCAGCCCCTTATGGTTACTGCCAGCGAGAACAAATTCGACATACTGATCAATGTCTATGGCGGCGGTTCCAACGGACAGGCCGGGGCCTGCCGCCACGGCCTTGCCCGCGCGCTCTGCCAGGTGGACCAGGGCAATTACGCCAGCCTCCGGAGTAACGGCTACCTTACCAGGGATTCCCGGATGGTGGAACGCAAGAAATACGGCCAGAGGGGCGCCCGCAGGCGCTTCCAGTTCTCCAAGCGCTAACACGCCGGGCCGGTACTGGTACGCTTAAGCCGGTTTGCGGGGGATGTTCCCGGGTTTTTCATTGTACTAAAACATCCGGGCTTTTGACCGGTTTTCCCAAAAGCTTGGCCAAAACCAACCGGATTTTGGAGTAGGTTCATATTTCTTTGTGTTTGGTCTAATCGTCTTAGCCAGGCCGGTGACCGGGTTTATATTATATGCAGGTGGTTTCGATAAAAGCCGCCGATTCTTCCCTTGTACGGATCGGCCTTTCCGACGGTTCCCTGTTTTCCTTTAAAACTGTATACCTTCCCCCGGATTTCCCGCCCGATCTTTGGGCTGTCCAGGGCGCCGAAATATCCGCCCGGGAAGCCGAATCTTTCCGTTTTGCCGCCGGCTGCTACCGGGCCGAGCGGGCCGCGCTTGCCCTTGTTGCCCGCGCGGAGCAGACCCGGCTTGGTTTAAAGGGCAAACTGGAGCGCAAGGGCATTAATTCCGTTTATGCCGGCGCGGCCCTGGATTATCTGGAAAGGCTTGGCATTATAAGCGACGAACGTTTCGCGGGCCTGTGGCTTGAGTCAAAGCTCCGCCGTATCGGGGCGGGCCGGGGCGGCAAACTCTGCCCCCGGAAACTCCTGGGTTCCCTGCTGGGCCGTTCCGTCCCCTCGGGAATTGCCCGGAAAGCCCTCAGTTCCGCCCTGGATTCCGGGACCGAATGGCTTCTGCTTGATTCCTATATCGCGGGCGTTTTTCCGGATTTTGATAAGGACGATATTTCGGTCCGGCAAAAACTCAAGGCTGCCGGCTTTTCCTCCGCCGTTATACGCGCCTATTGGGAGGATATATGAAATTATGCCGGTCTCCGGGATCGCGGGGCGGCGGCTCTTCCGGTAATGGACCGGCGGGCGGTTCCGGCGGCTCGCCGGGCGGTCCCAAAGCTGGCGGCGGCAGCCGGGCCGCTATTTTTGCCCGTGTTGACGGCCGGGTCCAGGGCGTGGGTTTCCGCTACACCTGCCTTTCCGAAGGCCGCCGCCTTGGCCTTTCCGGCTGGGTCCGCAACAGCCCCGACGGCGGCGTGGAAGTCTGGGCCGAGGGTCCGACGGCCAAACTTGACGCCCTTATCGCCTGGCTCCGCCACGGCCCGCCCTACGCCCGGGTGGACAGGCTGGACTATGAAAAACGGGCGCCCCTCGGCGTGTACCGCGGTTTTACGGTAGAAGGGTAGCAGCCCTATACCGCCTTCAGCCGCACCGTAAAAATTGCGCCTTCCCCGGGCTTGCTTGTAACGCCTATTTCCGCGCCCGAAATATCCAACGCTTTTTTTACCAGGGCAAGCCCCAGGCCGTTGCCTTCCTGGGAATGGGAACTATCCCCCTGGTAAAATTTGTCGAACAGGTGCTTTTGCGTTTCTTCGTCCATGCCGCAGCCTGAATCGCTTATCCGCACCACCGCAAAACCCGCCGGTTTTTTCAGGGTTAAAGTTAAGCAGATGGAACCGCCGGGGGCGGTAAATTTTATCGCGTTGGATATAAGGTTATTCCAGACTATTTCCAGCATACTTTCATCATAATAGACGATAACTTCTTCCAGGTCGGCGTCAAAGCTGATATTTTTCCGCTCCCAGAGATCTTCAAAGGCAAGGGCGCAGCGGCGGAGCTGTTCGCTTAAATCAAAAGGAACAGCGGAAGGCAGTATTTCCTGATGTTCCAGCCTGTT
>JAIRZS010000102.1 GCA_031267115.1 Treponema sp. | reverse complement strand
AAAATTTGTGCAATTCGGGGCCGGATAACCTATAATTGGAAGAAAGGTATTCAATTATTGAAACGTTTTTTACAAATAAGGAAAGCTTATGGCTACAAAAAATCGTGAGATTGTTAAGGACGCCGAATCGCTGGGGCGGGCTTTAAACGAAATCAGAAAAGCCCAGGCCGTCTACGCGGGTTTTACCCAGGAGCAGGTGGACCGTATCTTCTTTGCCGCCGCCGAGGCTGCAAACAGGGCGCGGATCCCGCTGGCAAGGCAGGCGGTGGAAGAGACGGGCATGGGGGTCGTGGAAGACAAGGTGATCAAAAACCACTACGCGGCTGAATATATCTACAACGCCTACAGGGACACGAAAACCTGCGGGGTGATCGAGGCGGACCGCGTGTTCGGGATCAAAAAAGTGGCGGAACCTATCGGCCTTGTCGCGGCGGTAATCCCCACCACCAACCCGACTTCTACCGCGATATTCAAGACGCTCCTCGCGCTTAAGACGCGGAACGGGATCATTATCTCCCCGCACCCCCGGGCGAAAGCCTGTACCAATACCGCGGCGGGGATTGTGCTTGAAGCGGCTGTCGAGGCCGGTGCGCCGGCGGGGATTATTAGCTGGATAGACGAGCCCAGCCTGGAGATGACCAACACCGTGATGAGGGAGGCGGACATTATCCTCGCCACCGGCGGGCCGGGCATGGTAAAGGCCGCTTATTCTTCGGGAAAGCCGGCGATCGGCGTGGGTTCGGGAAATACGCCGGCAATTATCGATTCGAGCGCGGACATCAAACAGGCGGTAAATTCGATTATCCACTCAAAGACCTTTGACAACGGGATGATCTGCGCCTCCGAACAGTCGGTAATCGCGCTTGACCGGGTCTACGAGGCTGTAAAGAAAGAATTTGAATACCGGGGCTGTTATTTTCTTGACCCCCGGGAAACGGAAAAGGTACGCAAGACCATCATCATCAACGGGGCGCTGAACGCGAAGATTGTCGGGCAGAAGGCCCATACGATTGCCTCGCTGGCCGGGGTGGCGGTCCCGGAAAGCGCGAAGATACTTATCGGCGAGGTAGCGAGCGTGGAGCTGTCCGAGGAATTTGCCCACGAAAAACTCTCGCCGGTTCTGGCAATGTACCGCGCGAAGAATTTTGCCGAGGCGCTGGACAAGGCGGACCGGCTGGTAAAGGACGGGGGTTACGGCCACACCGCCTCGCTGTACCTTGACACGGCGGGCGGGGAGGAAAAACTTGCCGCCTTCGCGGAAAGGATGAAGACCTGCCGCATCCTGGTGAACACGCCTTCCTCGCACGGGGGCATAGGGGACCTTTACAACTTCAAGCTGGCCCCGTCCCTTACTTTGGGGTGCGGCAGCTGGGGCGGGAATTCGGTTTCCGAAAACGTGGGGGTTAAGCACCTCCTCAACATCAAAACCGTTGCGGAGCGGAGGGAAAATATGCTGTGGTTCAGGGCTCCTGAAAAGATATATATAAAGAAGGGCTGCCTTCCGGTGGCCCTGGACGAATTGAAGGCGGTGATGGGCAAGAAACGGGCGTTTATCGTGACGGACAAATTCCTCTACGCCAATGGGTACACAAAAACCGTTACCAGCAAGCTTGACGAATTGGGGATTGCGCACGAAAGTTTCTTCAATGTCGAGCCGGACCCGACTCTGGCCTGCGCCAGGGAAGGCGCGGCCCAGATGAGCGCCTTTAAGCCGGACGTGATCATCGCGGTAGGCGGCGGCTCGGCCATGGACGCGGGGAAGATCATGTGGGTGCTTTACGAGCATCCTGAGGCGGATTTCCAGGACATGGCCATGCGCTTTATCGATATAAGGAAGCGGGTCTATACCTTCCCCAAAATGGGGGAAAAAGCCTACTTTATCGCGGTGCCTACCTCGGCGGGGACCGGGAGCGAGGTAACGCCCTTCGCGGTTATCACCGACGAAAAGGCGGGGATGAAGTACCCCCTGGCGGACTACGAGTTACTGCCGGATATGGCGATTGTGGACGCGGACATGCAGATGGACGCACCCAGGGGCCTTACCAGCGCGTCCGGCATCGACGCTATGACCCACGCGCTTGAAGCCTACGCCTCCATGCTTGCCACGGAATTTACCGACGGCCTGGCGATAGAGGCGCTGAAACTTATCTTCGAGTACCTTCCCCCGGCGTACAACAGCGGGGCGGCCGATCCCAGGGCAAGGGAAAAAATGGCCCACGCCGCGACCATTGCCGGCATGGCCTTCGCCAACGCCTTTCTGGGGGTGTGCCATTCAATGGCGCACAAACTCGGGGCTTTTCACCACCTGCCCCACGGCGTGGCCAACGCCCTGATGATAAGCGAAGTGCTGCGCTTCAACGCTGTGGAAACGCCCCCCAAGATGGGGACCTTCCCCCAGTACGAGTACCCGCACACTCTGGCGCGTTACGCGCGGATTGCCGACGCGCTGGGGCTTAAAGGCAGGACCGGCGAGGAAAAGCTTGAGGCGCTGATCGCCGCCGTGGAAAAACTCAAGGAAGATGTGGGGATCAAGAAGACCATCAGGGATTACGGTATCGACGAGAAGGACTTTCTCGCGCGGCTCGACAGCATGAGCGAGGCGGCCTTTGACGATCAGTGTACCGGTGCCAATCCCCGGTATCCTTTGATAAGCGAGATCAGGCAAATGTTCCTCAATGCGTATTACGGAACGGGCAGCGCCGCCGGAGGAGGTAAATGATGGGCGAACGGAAGATTATTGTCGAACGGGAAAAGAAGAAGATATATCTGGAAGACGGCAAGGTCTACAAGGTTATGGGAAGCGAATACCCCGTGTCGGATGTTTTTAACGAGGCGCTCAACCTGGCCGCCGTGGGCGAGACCGGCTTGAATGTACCAAAACTGCATGAAGTTACCAAAATCGACGGAAAATGGGCCATTGTCTGGGAGTATATCGAGGGCGTTACCCTGGCCGATTTGATTGAAAAAGAGCCGGACAGGCTTGACGAACACCTGAACCGTTTTGTGGACATCCAGATCGAAATGCACAAACATTCCGCGTCCCGGCTCGCGCTCCTGCGGGACAAGCTGCATCGGAAGATCGGCGCGTCGGGGCTTGACGCCACAACCCGGTACGAGCTTTCCACGCGCCTTGACAGCCTGCCGAGGCACACGAAACTCTGCCATGGGGATTTCAACCCCAGCAATATCATTATCACTTCCGGGAACGAGGCCTACATTATCGACTGGTCCCACGCCACGGCGGGGAACGGTTCCGCCGACGCGGTACAGACCTGGATGCAGTTTGTGCTGGCAAAGCGATTCGTCATCGCGGAAAAGTACTTCAACCTGTTTTGCTCCAAGACAGACACGGCCAAACAGTACGCCGACAAATGGATACCGATTGTGGCGGCGGCCCAGCTCAATAAAGCGGAGGCGGATAACCGTAACCTTCTGCAAAACTGGGCCAACGTGGTAGAGTACGAATAAGGGCAGGCAGGGTATGCCTGAGTATTTAAGGTTAAAGGCGACCGACTGCAAAACCTGCTACAAGTGCATCAGGCGCTGCCCGGTTAAGTCCATCAAGTTTGAAAACAACAAGGCCGAAATCGTAAGCGAAGAGTGCATACTCTGCGGAGACTGTTTTGTGGCCTGCCCGCAAAACGCCAAGGAGATGAGGAACGACCTTGATTCCGCGGAAGCCCTGCTCCAGAGCGGGAAAGAGGTCTGGGTAAGCCTGGCCCCGTCTTTCGCGGCGAATTTCGGGGGGCTGGGTATAGCCGCCATAACAAAGGCGCTGAAAAAGCTGGGCTTTGCCGCGGTCGAGGAAACCGCTGTCGGGGCGACGATTGTCAAAAAGCGCTACGACGCCATGGTGAACAAGGGGGAACAGCGGGTCATCATAACGACCTGCTGCCCCACGGTAAACCTGATGATACAGAAATACTACCCGGCGGCCCTTCCCTATATGGCCCACGTGGTTTCCCCCATGCACGCCCACTGCCTTGACATCAAGCGGCGCAGCCCGGAAGCGAAAACCGTGTTTATCGGCCCCTGTATTTCAAAGAAAGCGGAGGCGGAATCCGACGCGGCGGGGATAGTGGACTGCGTAATTACCTTCAGGGAGCTTTCGCTGTGGCTCAGGAAAAAGGGGCTGGATATCGAAACGGAAGATGAGGGTACTTGCGTTCCCGGCCCCGCCCTTCCCGAAGACAGGAACACCCTGGCGCGGATCTTCCCCGTCAACGGCGGAGTACTGCGCACCATGGCAAAGGAAAACAGGGATTACAGCTACCTTTCCGTAGACGGTATTGAAAACTGCAAGGTCTGCATCGAAGACATAATACGGGGCCATCTGGATCGCTGTTTTATTGAAATGTCCGCCTGTTCGGGAAGCTGTTCCATGGGGCCCGCGATGAGCAAAAACTGGGAACATCCGGTACGGAATTATATCGCCATTAACAGCGCCGCGGGAACCGGGGACTTTCCTGTTTTCGACTACAGCGGGGAGCAGCTCCTCCGGAAATTCGAATCCCTTGCGCCGAGAAAGTTCCACTTTAGCAACGAAGCAATAGAGGAGGTATTGAGAAAGATCGGAAAAACAAAGACCGAGCACGAGCTTAACTGCGGGAGCTGCGGGTACGAAAGCTGCCGGGAAAAGGCGCAGGCGGTACTGGAGGGAAAGGCGACGCTGACCATGTGCCTCCCCTATCTAAAGGAAAAGGCGGAAAACTTTTCCGACAACATTATCAAGAACACGCCCAACGCCGTCGTGGTGCTCAACGAGAATTACGAGGTACAGCAGATCAACACGGCAGCGTGCAGGCTCTTCAATACAAATCCTTCGAATATTCTGGGAGACCAGGTGGTGCGGATTATGGACCCCCTGCCGTTCATCGAGGCAAAGGAAAAGTCGTCTTTCAACTACAACAAGCACGTTTACCTGGCCGATTACCGCAAGCATGTGGAACAGACCATCATCTATGACAAGAGTTACCATATTATCATTTCGATTATGCGGGATATAACCGAAGAGGAAACGCGAAAAGAAGCAAAAGAAGGCACCAACCGCAAGACAATCGAAGTCGCGGACAGGGTAATAGAAAAACAGATGAGGACCGTACAGGAAATAGCGTCTCTGCTTGGCGAAACCGCTGCGGAAACCAAGATCGCCCTGACCAAACTCAAGGAATCGCTTTTCGATGCCTAAGCTCTGTACCGATCTGGGATACATAAGCCTTAACAAGTACGGGGAGCAGCTCTGCGGGGATCATGTGGAGATAGCCTATTCCTCGCGGAGCGAGTACTCCCATATCTTCAGGAATGATACGGGCGGCGAGGATTCTACCGTGGTAGTGCTGGCGGACGGGCTCGGGAGCGGGGTAAAGGCCAGCATACTTTCTACCCTTACCGCCAGGATCATCTCTACCATGATAGCAAGCTCCCTCACGGTAGAGGACTGCGTGTCCACCATAGCGGCAACCCTGCCCGTGCGGGCCGAAATCGGCATCGCCTATTCAACCTTCACCATTATCAAAGTAAAGACAAACCAGGAGGCGGAGATTATCCAGTACGACAATCCCAGGGTAATCCTTCTGCGCGGCGGAAAACTGTTCGACTATCCTGTAATATCCGAAACTATCGGCGATAAAATTATCCACAAGACCAGAATCGCGCTGCTGGAAGGGGATACCTTTGTCGCCATGAGCGACGGGGTCATTAACGCCGGAACCGAACCCGAACTGAACATGGACTGGCAGCGGGACGACGTCGCGTCTTTTCTGGAGGGCATCTACGACCCGCACTGGACCGCGAAAACCCTGAGCGCCATGCTGATAAACAAGTGCTATTCCCTTTACGGAGGCAGGCCGGGCGACGATACCACGGTCTGTACTGTAAAGATCCGCGCCCGCAGGCAGGCCAACATGCTCATCGGCCCGCCCCATGATCCGGGCGACCATTCAAAGATGATGAATCTTTTCCTTTCCAAAGAAGGCAGGCACATTATTTCGGGCGGTACTACTTCCCATCTGGCCGCCGAATTCCTCAAGCGCCCCCTTGTCACGGATCTCCCCCCTTCCTCCCCGGACCCGGACATTCCCCCTATTTCAAAAATTGAAGGGATAGATTTGGTAACCGAAGGGATAATTACCCTGCGCAAAGTGGCGGAGTACGCGGCGGATTACATTAAAGACAACGAAAACTACGCGGACTGGAACAGCGGCGACGACGGCGCTTCCCGGATCGCCCGCATCCTCTTTGAAGAAGCGACCGACATCAATTTCTTTGTGGGCAGGGCGGTAAACGCGGCCCATGAAAACGAGCAGAGCGCGCAGATAGCCTTTTCCCTTAAAATGCGCCTGATAGAAGAACTTGCGGCGAACCTTAATGCCATAGGCAAGCGGATCAAGGTAAGTTACTTTTGATAAAGACCTCCATAAAAAATATAAGTAATACAAACGGGGCCGGAGGCGCCCTTGCGAGGGAACGGGGTTCAGGGTATAGTTATTTTATGGAAAGCATGAAACGTACAAACACCTGCGGGGAGCTGCGGAAAGCCGATGCCGGGAAGAGAGTCGTCCTCAACGGCTGGGTACACCGGAAGCGGGATCACGGCGGTATTTCTTTTATCAGCCTGCGGGACCGCTACGGCATTACCCAGGTTGTAGTTGACTGCGAGCAAAACAGCGGGCTGGCGGCATTAAGCGCCGAACTGAGGAACGAATTCTGCATTGCCGTAGAAGGGTCCGTAAGGGAAAGGCCCGGCAGCATGGCCAACGGTGAAATGATAACCGGGGAAATCGAAGTTGTCGCGGACAGGATAGCGATCCTGAACAGATCCCTGGTGCTGCCCTTTCAGATCGACGCCGAAGGGTCCGGCGAATCGGAAGCGAAAGAAGAACTGCGCCTAAAGTACCGCTACCTGGATCTCCGTTCGCCGGGGATGCAGAGGCGCATACGGCTGCGCAACGAAGCGGCCTTCGCGGTACGGGAGTGGCTGACACAGCAGGGTTTCTACGAAATAGAGACGCCGACATTTATCAGGTCCACGCCTGAAGGGGCCAGGGACTACCTGGTGCCTTCGCGCCTCTATCCGGGAAAATTCTACGCCCTGCCCCAGTCGCCCCAGCTTTACAAGCAGATACTCATGACGGCGGGCTTCGACAAGTACTTCCAAATTGCCCGCTGTTACAGGGACGAGGATGCCAGGGGGGACCGCCAGCCAGAGTTTACCCAGATCGATATAGAAATGTCCTTTGTAGGAAGGGAAGATATACTGGCAATGACCGAAGGCCTCATGGGCTATGTGTTTAAAAAGACGATAAATGTGGAACTTCCCGCGCGTTTTACCCGCCTCAGTTACGAGGAAGCCATGGAACGCTACGGCTCGGACAAGCCCGATCTCCGTTTCGGCCTTGAACTGCGGGACTTTTCGCCTTATGTCGCCGCGTCCGGTTTCCAGGCTTTCAAGGACGCGCTGGCCCGGGGCGAGGCCGAACAAAGCGCCGCCGCCGCCAAAGGCATTACCGTTCAGGGAGGCGCGGTAAAAGCGCTGGTGATTCCTTCCGGGGCAATGGGCGGCGCGCCTTATTCCAGAAAGCAGATCGAGGAACTGGAAGCCCACGCGAAGATCTACCGGGCAAAGGGGCTTGCCTGGATAAAGGTGGGCGGCGCGGGGGACGCGCCTCTTTTTGAGGGCGGCGTTTCCAAATTCTTCCAGGAGCAGGCCGGGCGTATATGCGGCGAATTGGGCGCGGAAACCGGGGACCTTATCCTTATCGTGGCGGATCCCGCGGGAAAAACCGCGAACACCGCACTGGGGGCGGTACGTTCCAAGCTGGGCAAGGACCTTAAGCTTGCCGAAAGCCCGGACGGCGGAAAGCGCTTTGAATTTGCCTGGATAGTAGACTTCCCGTTATTCGAATTTAACGAGGAGGAAAACCGCTGGGAGGCGGCCCACCACATGTTCAGCTATCCGCAGGAACAGTACCACGATACTCTGGAAAAAGACCCGGGCGCGGTCAAGGGCGACCTCTACGATCTGGTACTCAACGGTTACGAGCTCGCCTCGGGTTCCATCCGTATCCACAACCCGGAACTGCAAAACCGTATCTTCGGCATAGCCGGCATCCCCCCCGCGGAGGCGGAGGCCAAGTTCGGCTTTCTCACCGAAGCTTTCAAATACGGCGCCCCGCCCCACGGCGGCATCGCGCCTGGCTTTGACCGGCTGGTAATGCTCATGGCCGGGGAAACCTCGATCAAGGAAGTCATCGCCTTCCCGAAGGACTCTTTCGCGAAGAGCCCCATGGACGACTGTCCCGGAGAAGTTGACGCGAAACAGCTTAAAGAACTGCACCTGTCGGTCGTATACCCCGAACAAAAAAAATGAAAGAACTGGCGGAACTGTTTTTTGTTTTTGCGCGTATAGGCGCCCTTACCTACGGGGGCGGGTACGCGATTCTCCCGGTGCTGGAAAAAGAGCTTATCATCAAAAAAAAGTGGATTACCATGGAAGAGGTGATGGATTACTACACCATAGGCCAGGTAACCCCCGGCGTGATTGCGGTCAACACCGCAACCTTTATCGGCTATAAACGGAAAGGTATCGCGGGCGGCATAATCGCCACGCTGGGCTTGATATTCCCCTCCTTTATCCTGATAAGCTTTGTGGCGGTTTTTCTTACCAACTACGCGGAGATCCCGGCGGTGCGCCATGCCTTCGGGGGAATAAGGATAGCCGTCGGCGCCCTGATAGCGGACACGATCTTTAAAATGATAAAGGGTATTTTTAAGGACTTTAAAGCCCCGGCGATTTTCGTGATAGTCCTGGGATTGTCCGCCGTACTGAGCGCATCCCCGGTGCTGCTCGTGACCGCGGCGGGCGCGGCGGGATTCCTGCTCTACAGGCCGAAAAAAGACCGGGGAAACAGCGCGGAGAAACCGCTTTGAATCTGCTTGTTATTTTTGCTGAATTTTTCAAGATAGGCCTCTTTGCCGTAGGCGGCGGGCTTGCCACTCTCCCCTTCATCTACAAACTCTCCGATACTGCGCCCTGGCTTGACGCGAACACAATCCCTGATATGCTGGCGGTCGCCCAGTCCTCGCCCGGCGCGGTCGGTGTAAACCTCGCTGTCTATGCCGGCTACCGCGCCGCCGGCATTCCGGGCGGGGCAGCGGCCGCCCTGGGAATCGTCGCCCCCTCCGTTATCATCATCTGCGTTATCGCGGGAATGCTGCAAGCGTTTAAAGAAAACAAAGTTGTCCAGGCAGTATTCACGGGACTCCGCCCGGCGGC
>JAIRZS010000101.1 GCA_031267115.1 Treponema sp. | reverse complement strand
ATCTTCAACGCCTTCCCCAGCATAAGCGGCGTGTTCGAAACGCCGGACGAGCCCTTTGACCCTGCCAGGCACAAGGTGCATATCAAACTCCAGGGCGGCACCGCCCTGCGCGCCGCGGTCGCGGAAATCAAAACAAAGCGGGTGGCCGCGGTGGTAACCGGCACGGTGATAACAGCGGTCACGGACCTGAAGACCGGGGCGATCAACTCGACCATCACCCCCGGCCGGGACGTAAAGATCTCCGGCGTCAAGCTGCGGATAGCGGGCAAGGAGCCGGAAGTGGGCCTGTACTTCGTGCCGGAGGGGGGAGACCCGGTGATGGTGGACATTACGGACATAGTGGTCAACAACCCGTCGGAACTCATCGCCGTGGTCCCCGCGCTGGCCGCCGGGACCTACCGGGTGCGCATCATAACGCAGTATTCCAGCGGCAGCAGAGCCCTTAAAGTTCCGCATGTCTATCTTTTCGACAAACCCCTAACCGTGAATTGAAGTGAAAGGACACCTCGCACTATGGTGTAAGGCCGCCTCGCACTACGGTGTAAGGCCCCCTCGCACTACGGTGTAAGGTGACCTCGCACTACAGTGTAAGGTGACCTCGCACTATGGTGTAAGGCCGCCTCGCACTACGGTGTAAGGCCGCCCTGGCTTAGAGGCCGCTTTCGCGGTATGCACGAGGGCGGCTTTTTTTACAAGAAGGGGGAAACAGAACGCTGGCTAACCGTTCTTGATTGGAAGGCGGAGTCCATACCCCGGAGCTTGCTCCGGAAAATTTACAACACTTAGAAAAGTTGTAAACCGATCTTTGAATTGGGGTATGGCCCCGCCAGTATAATAAATTTCCTATCCAACGAAGATACCCAGGAGCTTGCTCCTGGGTATCTTCATTACCGCCCTTTTTTTGCATTACAATCTGATACATGAGTTACAAACAATTTGACCGTATCACCCAGGAACCCGGCCTTATGGGGGGAAAACCCTGCATACGAGGAATGCGCGTTACCGTGAGCATGGTGGTTTCCCAGATCGGAGCGGGTCAAAGCGTTGACGATCTGCTTGCCGAATTTCCCTATCTTGAGCGGGAAGATATTTTACAATCCCTTCAATATGCGGCCTGGCTTGCCGGAGGCCGCGAACTCGCTCTCTCCATCGCTTAAAGGGTGCCAGGCACCAATCCAGCATTTTACCGCAAAGTCAAATCGAACCGAAGGTTCGAAGTCGAATAAGTTTAATAAGTTCTTGCTCTGGGGTCCTTTCTTTGACCTCTTTCTCTTCCTTCTTATACTTCTTTTACTTTTTCGACTTCGTGGTTAAATTTCCATAAAATGCCTGATGCCTGTGGCAGGGATGCCGCTGTTTCCGGAAGTAATTGCCGCGAAGCGGAACCCCGGATAGCCCGGTCCCCGCCGCAGGCGGGGATGCGCCCGAATTCCGGATTAATCAAGAAAACAAGCAAGGCGCTTGCGAACGCCTAATCCTGCGCGGTATACTGGGAGCAGGGGAGCGGCAATGGAACTCGAAGTCCGGGAACAAGACGGTATACAAATTATCGCGGGAAAGGGCCGGCTCGATATGGCCGGTTCCGTGGAGCTCAAGGACCTGTTCATGCGGCTGGTCCACGCCCAGGCCGACCGGTTTATCATTGACCTGGGGGGGCTAAACTACATCGACTCAAGCGGCGTCGGCACGCTTATCTTTATCGCTTCTACGGTGCGGAAACTGTCCCTGCAATTTGTCCTGACCGAGACGCCGGAACAGGTGATGTGGGTGATAGAAAAAGTGAGGCTTAAGGGCTACCTCCCCTTTACGGAAAACATGGAAGAGGCGCTTGATAAGCTGAACGGGGAACTGCTCCCCGAACTGTAAGCCCGGCGGCAGGGGGGGAACGCACGGCCCTATATCTGGTACCTGGGGTCTGACCCCATACCCCAGTTATGGAGGCGTTGCAGGGGCCGGGTTAGCCGGGTTAGAAGAAACGCTCGTAGGGGGTAAAGTCGTAGGGGTATATTTCAAGGCGGGCGGTGGTGTCGTGGGGGTCTTCGATGAGGATGTCGTCGAAACGCCATTTTTCGTCCTGGCTGCGGATATAGAGTTCTCCGGCTATGCCCTGCTCCCGGCCGAGGAAGCGGAACAGGAAGGAAACGCTGCCGTCGTCTTCTTCCCTGCCGCCGCCTATCCTGAATTTGACGGGGCTTATCTCTTTCAGGGCGTTCCCGGTTTCCTCAAGCAGGAGGGGGCCTATGCCGGAAAGGGAGGGGGCGTCGGTGTTATCGTACAGGAACGCCGAGAGGATGTCCCTGGCGAAAAGGTAGGCGTCTTCGGAAGCTTCGCCCTTTCCAAGCTCGCCTATCACTATATCCCGGGGATAATGGGGCGCTTCCCCCCCGCGCTGGGGCCTGCGTATCTGCTCGGGTATGGTCCCCCCCCACGAAGCCCCGCTCA
The DNA here is from genome assembly GCA_031267115.1 of Treponema sp. Classification (GTDB taxonomy): domain Bacteria; phylum Spirochaetota; class Spirochaetia; order Treponematales; family Breznakiellaceae; genus JAIRRR01. Next base: position 2,304 of record JAIRZS010000101.1, on the reverse strand, counting down.
CTTCTTCTTCCTGCGCAAAGGCCGCAGCGCTTAAAACGAGAAGGCAGCATATCAGCCGGTACAAACGCGCCATACTTTGATAATACTTCATTATTCCTTAACAAGCCAATAGTACGCATAGTACAAAGATCAGAATTGGAAGATGTGCTATACTTGTACTATGAGATCACCAAAAGAACTACAGTTGGATGCCAGGATTATCGAAGCGGTCGAGGCCCTGAAACTGTCCGGCAAGGCCCTGAAGGCTACCCGGGCTATTCTGGAAGACGAGGAAGTCCAGGCGCTCCAGGAATACGCGAACACTGTTTCCATTGTACGGCTCCTATACAACGATCACGGGCCGGTGCATATGCGGACCGTGGCCTATAACACCATCATCATGATGGGCCTGCTCCGTAACGCGGGCATTAAAACAAGCCTTGAAACCGAGGAATGCGGGGACTTTGAGGACAGCCTGGCCGCGCTGATCCTCGCTTCCATTCTCCACGATATAGGTATGTCCGTAAGCCGCCAGGAACACGAGATACACAGCGAAATTCTGGCGTTCCCCCATCTGGAGCGCTTTCTTGGCGCGGCGTACCGGAACGATCTCCGGAAGCGGGTTATGCTAAAATCCCTCGCGACGGAGTGTATCTTCGGCCACATGGGAAACCGGATAATCCACTCGCTGGAAGCGGGGGTAATCCTTGTTGCCGACGGCTGCGACATGACCAAGGGCCGGGCGCGTATTCCCATGGCCCTTTCTGAAGGCTCGGCCCGGGTTGGGGATATCCACAAGATTTCCGCCAATTCAATAGAAGAAGTGCGCATTCTGACCGGCGCGGAAAAGCCTATCCACATTGACGTGCTTATGTCGAACGATGTGGGGCTGTTCCAGGTAGAGGAAGTGCTGCTGGGAAAAATCGCCGCGAGTACGATAAAAAACTATATTGAACTTTACGCCCAGGTAAACCATGACGAAAAACGGAGGTACCTGTAGCCCCTGTTTTCGGCCTTGCCCGCTTTCCGCCGCCCACCCGCCGCCTTATCCGGTAATTACCCGGCAGTAACGTTTTTTCCCGGCCCGCAGCACAAGCTCGCCCGCCCCGTCCAGGCGGTCCGCGCCGATAAGAGCGGCGGGATCGCCCACCGGCGCGAGACTGCCGCCGCTGTCCGACACAAAGGCCCCGCCCTGCTGGACCAGGCGGCGGGCCTCGCTTTTCGAGGCGGCAAGGCCCGTGTCAGCGAAAAGGTCCGCCACATTATAGCCCGCCTCGAATTTGGCGCGGGCGATCTCCGCGCCGGGCATGGCCGCCCGGTCGCCCCCGCCGCCAAAAGCGGCCTTCGCGCCGGCAAGCGCCCGGTCCGCCTCGGCGGGGCCGTGGATAAGGGCGGTAAGTTCCCAGGCAAGCCTTTCCTTGGCCGCGTTGGGGTCGGTTCCCGGCGCGGCCAGCTTTTCTATTTCCTCGAGCGGCAGGAAAGTGAACATCAAGAGGAATCTTTTCAGGTCCGCGTCCTGGACATTGCGCCAGTACTGGAAAAAATCGTAGGGGCTGCACAGGGCCGGGTCCAGAAACACCGCGCCTTTCTCGGTCTTGCCCATCTTCTTCCCGTCCGCGGTAGTTACCAGCGGGAAGGTAAGGCCGAAGGCCTCCGCCCCCTCGATCCGGCGGATCAGGTCCGTACCCGCGACAATATTCCCCCACTGATCGTCCCCGCCAATCTGCAGCCGGCAGCCGTAGCGGCGGTAGAGTTCCAGAAAGTCGTAACTCTGGAGAAGCTGGTAGTTGAATTCGATAAAGGAAAGGCCGCTCTCCATGCGGAGCCTGTACGCCTCAAAACTCAGCATACGGTTTACCGAAAAATGCCGGCCTATGTCCCGCAGAAAGTCGATGTAGTTAAGGTCCGCAAGCCAGTCCCTGTTGTTGGCGCTCCGGGCGCTGTCATCGTCAAAGCCGATAAACCGGTCGAGCTGCGCGCGGATAGACGCGGCGTTGCCGTCGAGCTGTTCGTAAGTCAGCATCTTCCGCATCTCGCTTTTCCCCGACGGGTCCCCGATCCGGGCCGTACCGCCCCCGATCAGCGCTATCCCCTTATGCCCCGCGTCCCGCAGATGCCGGTACGCGAAAAAAGGCACCATATGCCCGATATGCAGGCTGGCCCCCGTCGGGTCGCAGCCGACATAAAAAGTAACCGGGCCTTCTTCCATCAGCTTCGAAAGAGCCTCCGGATCCGTACACTGGGCGTAAAAACCCCGGGCCTTCAGATTTTCCAGTACCTTGTTCATGGGGCCAGTTTAGCCCGGGCCTCCCGAAAATTCAAGGC
>JAIRZS010000315.1 GCA_031267115.1 Treponema sp. | reverse complement strand
TTAAGGGGATGGACGGGAGGGCGGGGCATATCTGGGGGGACCGGTATTGGTCGGAGATACTGGAGGGGGAGCCGCCGGAGGAGGCAAAGATCGGGGTCAGACCCTTGTATGAAGGGGTTGCGGACCCTCCCTGTTTTTCAGTTTTTCCCCCCTGTTTTCCTCCCTTTCCCCCCCTCCCTGCCGCGCCTCCTCCCGGCTAGCCGCCCCCGCACGGCCCCGTCTTCCGCGCCAGCGGCCCTATACGCCTCAGCCCGCAGCGTCCGGCGGGGAACCTCTGTCCGCCGGCAAAGGCGCCGGAATTCGGGCAGTTCCGGGCAGAAGCCCGGGGGGCAAAATTTCTTAACTTGCTGGCAGTGGCCGGAGTTGCGGAGCAAGTCCCCGGCTTCCCCCTCCCTTCTTACCTTGCTGCTGATAGTCTTGGAACAGCCTCAACTTATTCAACTTTTTCGGCTGCGAACCTTTGGTTCGATTTGACTTCGCGGTTAAAAAATCCGGTAAATTTAACGCCCGGTGCCAAGAAACAGTGGCAGGCACTCTTTTTCAGGATAAAAATTTATCCATAAATTTGGTGCCTGGCACTACCGGCTCGACTGATTGGCTGGGCATCTTCTTTCACTTCTTCGACTTTTTCGACTTCGTGGTAAACCTTCCGAAGTTTTTCGACTTTGCGGTAAATCCCTGCGGTAATTCTTCTCTCGGGGGGTAGGCCGGGACCTTGGCCCGGCCGTAGGGGGGCCGGGCAGGGCCTGCGCCTGCCTGCCGTGCCCGCCCGGTAACAGGCCCCCCAAAGATGGCGGCCCGGTACTGCGCGGCTCGATTGACACGCCTTTTTAAACGGGATTAGAATCCCCCAATGCGATTCCCGAAAAGCCTGCGTTTGGCCCTTTGTTTTTTGTCCCTGGCCGCCGCCGCGCCCGCCCAGGGCCGGGACGGTTTCCCGCTTGCCCTTACCGACGCGCTGGGCCGGCGCGTTACCGTGGACGAGAAGCCCGCCAGGGTCGTCAGCCTCAGCCCGGCGGTAACGGAAATACTGTTTGCCGTCGGGGCGGGGCCCCAGGTGGCGGGGGTCACCGAGTACTGCAACTACCCGCCGGAAGCCGCCGCCAGGGCAAAGGTAGGGGGGTTTTCGGGAATTACGGTAAATGTGGAACAGATAGCCCTTCTGAAAAGCGATCTCGTGATACTTTCGGGCGATATGCACCAAAGAATCATAGAGCTTCTGGACCGGCTCCGGCTTAAATCCTTCGCGGTGGAACCCCGGAATTTTGACGGGGTATACCAAACTATCGGCACTATAGGCCGGCTTACGGGGAATACGCCGGGCGCGGAAAGGGTTGTCGCGGATATGAAGGCCAAGCTGGCGCGGGCCGGGGAGCGGCGGCAGGGCCGCGGGAGGCCGGCGGTTTTCTGGGAGATGAACGGCGATCCCCTGATGAGTGCCGGGGGGAATAATTTTATCAACGAGGCCATAACCCTGGCCGGGGGCAGGAATATATTCGAGGATATGGCCGCCCAGTGGCCCGTGGTCAGCCAGGAGCAGCTTATGATCAGGCGGCCCGAGTGGATTCTCGCCGGGGACATGGCGGGCCGAAAGGTCGATACGGCGTCTTATGCCCGGCGCCCCGGCTGGTCGCGGATCCCCGCGGTACGCAGCGGCAATATCGCGCTTGTCGATCCGGACACGCTTTACCGTTACGGGCCGCGCCTGGCCGACGCGGTACTCGCCATTTCCCAAATATTATTCAGGGACTAGCCGGTTATGGGTACACGGAAAAGCGCCGCCGCGCGCCTGCTCATTCCGGGCCTGTCCCTGGCCCTCGTTCCCGCGTGCCTGGCCGCCCTGCTCTGGGGTTCCGTCCGCCTCGGCCCGGCCGATATTTTCCGGGCCTTTTCGCCTGCGGACGGGGCCGCGGATACGGCGGCGCTTATTCTCTTTGAAATACGCCTGCCCCGGCTTATCCTGGCCGCGGCGGTAGGGGTGTCCATGGCGGTTTCGGGCGCGGCTTTCCAGGCGATTTTCCGCAACGCCCTGGCGGACCCCTACGTGATAGGCGCGTCCTCCGGCGCGGCCCTCGGGGCCGCCCTGGCAATTGTCGCCGGGCTCAGCCTGTCCGGGCCTGTACCAGCCGTGTCGATCTGCGCCTTTGGCGGCGCCATGGGGGCGGTGCTGCTCGTGTTCCTCATTTCCCGCAGCGTGGGGAACCCCCCGCCCGCCGTGGCCCTGCTGCTGGCGGGGACGGCCCTGGGGACCCTTTTCTCTTCCTTCCTCTCGCTTGTCCTGGTACTCAGGGACGGCGATCTCTACCGGGTTTATTACTGGCTTTTGGGCAGCCTGAACGGCACGGCCTGGACCGTGCTTCCCGCGGCGCTTGCCGCGATGTTCGCCGGCTGCCTCATCGTCTTCCTCGCCGCGAGGCCGCTGGATCTGCTGCTCCAGGGCGAGGAGGTAGCCGAAAGCCTGGGCGTCGAAGTGGGGAAAACCCGGCTTTTTGTCGCCCTGGGCGCGTCCCTCGCGGTGGCCGCGGCGGTTTCCGTGGCCGGGATCGTCGGCTTTGTGGGGCTTATCGCCCCCCACATGGCAAGGCTGGCCACCGGCCCCGTGCACCGCCGGCTCCTTCCCGCGTCGGCCCTGGCCGGGGCGCTGATCCTTATCCTGGCGGACACGGCGGCCCGTTCGGCGGGGGGGATGGAGCTTCCCATCGGGGTAATCACCTCCATAGGCGGCGCGCCTTTCTTCATTTATATACTGGCCCGGAACGGCAAGAATCTGGGTAAATTCTGATGGAAGCAGTGTCGCTGGTTCTGGAGGACGTCTCCGCGGGGTTTAAGGGCAGGACCGTGCTTTCCGGCGTGAACCTTACGGCAAGCTCCGGGGAGGTGCTGGTATTTGCCGGGCCGAACGGCGGCGGGAAAACCACGCTGCTTAAGACAGCCGCCGGTTTCCTTAAATCCCTTTCGGGGCGCGTGCTCCTTGGCGGCCGGGATCTCGCCTCCATGTCCGGGCGGGAGAAAGCCGCGCGGCTCAGTTTCCTCTTCCAGGGGCAGGCGGCCCTCTGGCCTTTCACGGTAGAGGAATTCGTATTGCAGGGGCGCAGCCCGCACCGCGGCTTCCTTGCCCCGGATAAAAACGCCGACAGGGCCGCCGCCGCGAAGGCCGTTGCTGCCGCAGGGCTTTCCGGCTACGAGGACCGGGCCGTTACGGAACTGTCCGGGGGCGAATTCCAGCGGGTCCTTATAGCCCGCGCAATGGCGCAGGCGACGCCGCTCGTCCTCATGGACGAGCCCATCAACAACCTGGACCCCAAGTACCAGTTTGTCATGATGGACCTGATCCGCGCCATGGCGGGAAGCGGCCTCGCCGTCGTCCTTTCCCTGCACGACCTTACCTTGGCCGGCGCGTACGCCGACCGCGTGGCCCTCCTCTGCGGCGGGAAAATCGCCGCGCTTGGAAAGCCCGGGGAAGTCCTGCGCGAAGACATACTGACCCGCGTTTTCGAGATCCCCCAGGGCTGCCAGAAATTCGTCCTCCCCCGCGGCCTCTAGCGCCGGTCCTTATGGGGGGCCTGTTACCGGGC
>JAIRZS010000304.1 GCA_031267115.1 Treponema sp. | reverse complement strand
GGCTCCTCTTCCGGCTCATCGGGCGTCAGTTTGCAGGAACCTAAAAACAGTAACAGAAAAACAAAGCCAAGGGGATAAAACCGTAACCCCCGCGATCCTTGTGATCTTATCAAACGCATAATCCAAATATAACCGTTTTACGCGGTTTCGGAAACCCTGAAATTACAATACGGGTCAAATTTACCCGGCTACACGGCAAGACAAATGTAGTGAGCAGTGAGCAGTGAGTAATGAGCAATGGAAGACGGGAAGGCGGAGAATAAGAACCGATAACAGGTAATGGGGCAGCGGATAGCGGACAACGAAACTTCTTTAACTTCTTTGACTGCGAACCTTCGGTTCGATTCGACTTCGCGGTAAACCCTCCGGCAAATGCTTCGCCTGGGGGGTAGGCCGGGACGTTGGCCCGGCCGTAGGGGGGCCGGACAGGGCCTGTTACCTACTTGGGCCGCCCGTGCGGTAAGAGGCCCCCCCTTAGGTACTGCGGCTATTACGGATTGAGCGGAAAGGCAGGCGGCTTGCGCGTACCCGTGTTTTGCGCTTATAATGAAGCATCCTAGGGTCCCGCGAACCGGCGGGCGGGTTCCCGGGTACAGCCCCCCGAATGACAATCAGCATTTGCCCAGGAGTCTGCCTGTGAAAGCGGCGCATCCAAGGTACACGCAGTCGGGGCATCTTTTTTTCCGGCCCGGCGACGATCTTGACCGGCTTGTCGATCTGATGCTCCAAACCGGTTACCAGGAAGAATTCTGCCTTGCCCTTGATTTCGACCCGTTCTTCCTGGCGGACCTGATGGCCGCGGGTTTTCTGGTTATGTCCGCTCCCCTTTATCCGGAGGACGGGGAAGGCGGCGATTCCGGGCGGGATCTGCCGGGCTTTCTCCTGCTGCCCAAGCTGCACCTGGTACGCTCCGTTCTGTTCTGGGATGATCTCCGCGAAACAAAAAGCGCCCGGCGTATGCTTAAATCTTACGAACTCCGTTACAACAGCGATTTCGGCCTTATTCTGGAAAACTGCGTGCGGACCCACGGCGACGGCTGGCTTACCGCTCCGCTCTGCGAAAGCATACGGCGGATTCGGGAGATACCGGGCTGCCCGGTACGCCCGGTTTCTTTCGGCGTATACCGGGAAGGGGAGCTTAAGGCCGGGGAATTCGGGATAATCGCCGGCCGGGTTTACACAAGCTATTCAGGGTATCACGGCGAGAATTCCTCAGGAACGGTACAAATGCTGCTTACCGCCCGCTGGCTGAGGGACAGGGGATTCGCGTTCTGGGACCTGGGGATGCCGCTGGATTATAAGGAAAGGCTTGGGGCGAGAAACATAAGCCCGGCTAAATTTGTCGGATTGTTCCGGGCCGCCGTAGCGATTCAATAAAAAACGTGATACAATTCTTTGTATAATGAGTCACCAAGAGCAAAAACCCGGCGCGGATCTGCCCGCCGCCGGACCGGGATTCCGGGCTGAAAAGGGCGAGCCCCTTCCGCTGGGGTCTTCGATAACTTCCGAAGGGGTAAACTTCTCCCTGTTTGCCCGTTACGCGACTGCCGTTACGCTGGTTCTTTTCGGGCCGGATAATCTGGTACAGCCCTACGCCGAAATCAAGCTGGACCCCAGGCAAAACCGTACCGGGGATATCTGGCACTGCCGCATAAGAGGGCTAAAGGAAGGGGCGCTTTACCTTTACCGGGCGGACGGTCCCTACGATCCCCGGCACGGGTTCCGCTTTAACCCCCACAAGTCCCTGATAGACCCATACGCCAAGGCCCTGACCCCGCTTGATCATTGGGACCTTAAGGCATGCCTGGGTTACAATCCGGACGACCCCCAAAAGGACCTTTCCTTTTCCGCAAAGGACGATCTCTACACGCAGCCCAAGTGCGTAGTGGTAAGCGATGATTTTGACTGGCAGGGGGATACTCCCCTGAATTACCCGCTCAGGCTGAGCGTGCTTTACGAAACCCATGTACGGGGGCTTACGGTCTCCGCCGGCTCCGGGGTACAAAGTCCCGGCACCTACCGGGGCGTAATAGAAAAGATACCGTTTTTCAGGGAGCTGGGGATTACCAGCCTGGAATTCCTGCCCATCCAGGAATTCAACGAGCGGGAAATTCCCCGGCTCAACCCCCGCACCGGGAAACAGCTTATGAACTACTGGGGCTATTCCACAGCGGCCTTTTTCGCGCCCAAAGGATCATACGCGCGGAATTCCGAACCCGGCGGGCAGGTGCGGGAATTCAAGGAAATGGTAAGGGAACTGCACAAGGCGGGGATAGAGGTGATTCTGGATATTGTGTTTAACCATACCGCCGAGGGAAACGAAATGGGGCCGACCTTTTCCTTCCGGGGTCTGGACAACAGCATTTACTACATGCTGGACGAAAACAAGCGGTATTACAAAAACTACTCGGGCTGCGGCAATACGGTAAACTGCAACCACCCTGTAGTACGCAGCTTTATCGTGGAATGCCTGCGTTACTGGGTAATGGAAATGCACATAGACGGCTTCCGCTTTGACCTGGGATCGATACTCGGCCGGGACCAGCAGGGCCGGCTGATGGAAAACCCGCCGATGCTGGAACGGATAGCCGAAGACCCTATTCTGCGGCATACCAAGATTATAGCCGAAGCCTGGGACGCGGGCGGCGCTTACCAGGTCGGCTGGTTCCCCGGAGGCCGCTGGGCGGAATGGAACGACCGCTACCGGGACGAAATACGCCGCTACTGGCGGGGCGACCCCGGCGAGGTGCGGCACCTGGCGACGCGGCTTTCGGGAAGCTCGGACCTGTACCTGAGGGACGGGAGAAAGCCCTTCCATTCCATCAATTTTATCACAAGCCACGACGGCTTTACGCTGAGGGACCTGGTCACCTACAGCTACAAGCACAACGAGGAAAACGGCGAGGAAAACCGGGACGGCTCCGACAACAACAACAGCGCCAACTACGGCTTCGAAGGGCCTTCGGAAAACCCCGCGATAGAAAAAACGCGCCTCAGGCAGCTTAAAAATTTTTTCGCCACTTTGCTGATCTCCCAGGGAACGCCTATGCTTCTCGGCGGGGACGAAATAGGGCGGACCCAGAAGGGGAACAACAACGCCTACTGCCAGGACAATGACATCTCCTGGTACGACTGGTCCCTGCTGGAAAAGAACAAAGGGCTTTTCCGCTTTGTAAAGGAAATGATCGCTTTCCGCCTGCGCCACCCGGCCTTCCTGCGCCCGGAATTCTACTCAGGCCGGGACGGAAATTACAACGCTATTCCGGACATTGCCTGGTACGACGAAAACGGTAAGACCCCGGATTGGGAAGAAAGCGCAAAATGCCTTGCCCTGCGGCTGGACGGCAGCAGGGCGGAAATACTGTCGGACAAGGACGACAACGATTTTTTCATCATGTTCAACAGCAAGAACACGGCGGCCCATTTTAAGATCTGCAATCCCCCGGAAGGAAAAACCTGGCATCTCGCCATGGACACGAACCTCCCCTCCCCGGACGACATACTGGAGCCGGGAAATGAAAAGCCGCTGTTCTTCCCGAACAGTTATTCTGCCGCGCCCCAGAGTATGGTTATCCTCATTTCAAAACCTGTATAAATGAAGGCTGTTTCAAAATGTCAGATTTTGAAACAGCTTCCTTGGATTTAGTGGAAAAACCGGGCTTTTGATCGGTTTTTCTAAGAGCCAGTGCAAAACCAACCGGGTTTTGCACTGGCTCAATGTATTATAATAGTAGTATGGACGAAACCAGTTTTATCCTGGGCGTGGACCTGGACGGCGTAGTCGGGGATTTCTACGACGCCATGAGGCAGATAGCCGCGGACTGGCTCAACCGGCCCGCGGAATCGCTCAGCGAGGAAGTAGGCTTCGGGCTTGAGGAGTGGGGCCTCGCCGAGTACGGCGGTTACGAAAGGCTGCACCGTTTCGCGGTAACACAGCGGAACCTTTTCGGGGCGATGAAGCCGATAAAGGACGCGCCCGCGACCCTGCGGAAACTTTCCGCCCGGGGAATCAGAATCCGCATTATCACCCACCGCCTTTTTTTAAAACACTTTCACAAGCCCTCGATAACCCAGACCGTGGACTGGCTCGACACCTGGGATATCCCCTATTGGGACCTCTGTTTTATGGCGGACAAGGGGGCCGTGGGCGCCCATGTTTACATCGACGACTCGCCCGCCAACGTCACCAGGCTCAGGGAGCAGGGCTGCAGGACCATCGTGTTCACCAATTCTACCAACCGCGATATCCCCGCCCCCCGCGCCGACAGCTGGCAGGACGCCGAACAGCTCGTAATGGAAGCCCACGAGGAGTGGACCACCGGTACCCTGGATCTTTTCGGCGCTGCGGGATACCGGAACTAATGCCGCGCCCCGTCCAGGGGGGGCCTGTTACCATACGGCGGTTCCGGCGTACAGCGGGCCGCCGTCCGGCCCCCCTGCGCTCCAGCCCCGCTTCGCGGGTCTTACGCTACCCCCCCGCCATGCCTGACATCCTCCTTATAACAATCAACGCAAAGTGGATACACCCCTCCCTGGCCCTAAGGCTTCTCAAGGCCAACCTTGGCTCACTTGAAGAGCGGGCCGAAATTATGGAATTCGCCCTGCGGCAGCCCCTGGCGGAAAAAACCGTTCCCATACTCCGGGCCCGCCCCCGCGTCCTTGCCTTTTCGGTGTCAATCTGGAACCACCTGGCAACACTGGAACTGCTCGCCGCGCTCAACGAATCCTGGAAGCGGGAATCTGCGGGAAAACCGGTTATTGTTTTGGGCGGCCCGGAAGTTTCCTGGCTGGACGAAAGCGCAGAGATCCTGCGCCACGCGGACTGGGTGATCCGGGGCGAAGGGGAGCTGGCGTTTCGGGAGCTTTGCGGGCTGCTGCTCGAAAACGAAACGCCTTTAGGCCCGGAAGAACAGAAAGAACAGAAACAATGTCAAACGGAATTGGTTTTAAGGCTGGGGACAAAGGGCGGGATTAGGGCGGCAAAGGGGAAATTTATCGAGGCGGGAAAGGCCGGACCGGAAGCGGTAAAAAGCGCTTACCGGCTTTACACCAAAGAAGATTTGGAGAGGAAACTTGTCTATGTAGAAAGCTCGCGGGGCTGCCCTTTCGGCTGCGAATTCTGCCTGAGTTCGCTTGACCGGCAGGTACGGGCATTCCCCCTGGAGCCGTTTCTGGCGGAAATGGGCGATCTAATCGAAAAGGGCGCAAGGCGCTTCAAATTTCTGGACAGGACTTTCAATATCAACCCGGAACGGGCGGCAAGAATTCTGGAATTTTTCCTCAACAAAATGAAAATGCCCGTTGCGCCGGAGGCCGGCGGGCCGGTCTGCGTCCATTTCGAGATGGTCCCCTCGCATCTGCCCAAAGAACTGCGCGGGCTTCTCGCCCGCTTTAAGCCCGGAACGCTCAGGCTGGAATT
>JAIRZS010000284.1 GCA_031267115.1 Treponema sp. | reverse complement strand
TCGCGCAGCGGTTTAACGGGATGGACGGGAGGGCGGGGCATATCTGGGGGGACCGGTATTGGTCGGAGATACTGGAGGGGGAGCCGCCGGAGGAGGCGGGGAACGGGGTCAGACCCTTGTATGAAGGAATCGCGGACCCTCCCTGTTTTTCAGTTTTTCCCCCCTTCCCCCCCTCCCTGCCGCCCCTCCCCCCGGCTAGCCGCCCCCGCCCGGCCCCGTTTCCCGCGCCAGCCATCCTCCGTGCCTCAGCCCGCAGCGCCCGGCAGGAAACCTCTGCCCGCCGGCAAAAGTACCGGTATCTGAACAATCCCGAGCGAAAACCCGGCGGACAAAATTTCCTAACTTGCCGGCAGCGGCATTTCCCCGCCAGAGGCCAATTTATGGCCGGAGGGAATTTCGCGCGGGTATTTCCCCGCGCCGGCCCAAATATCCGTATCAGATCCCGGCCAGGGCTTTGAATTCTTTTTCGTCCAGGGTTTCCTTTTCAAGGAGCCGGGCGGCTATGGAGTCCAGCAGGGCGCGGTTCGCCTCAAGCTGCCCTTTTACCAGATCGTAGCGGGCGCCCATTATGCGGGCAATTTCCTCGTCAATATATTGCTGCGTATTTTCCGAATATTCCCGGTGAAAGGCCGGCTCCTGGCTGGCCGGGCCGCCGAGCATCCCCGCGCCCCGCTGGGTCAGGGCCACATGTTTGAACTGGGCGCTCATCCCGTAATCGGTGATCATCTTCCGGGCTATGTCCGTGGCCTTGGTAAGATCGTTGGCGGCCCCGGTGGATATTTCGCCGAATACCAGCTCCTCGGCGGCCCTGCCGCCCAGAAGCACGTTGATCTTCCCCAGGAGTTCCTCCTCGGTAACAACATAGCGGTCCTCAACAGGCATTTGCAGAGTATAGCCCAGGGCGCCGAAACCGCGCGGGATAATCGAAATCTTCTGTACCGGATCGGAACCGGGGGTAAAAGCCGCCGTAAGGGCGTGGCCCGTTTCATGGTAGGCTATCACGCGGCGCACATCTTCGGACATGACCCGGCTTTTTTTCTGAAGGCCGGCCACAGTCTTCTCGATAGCCTCGTCAAAGTCCTTTTGTTCCACCAGTTTCCTGCCGCCCCGCACCGCCAGCAGCGCCGCCTCGTTTACAATATTCGCCAGGTCCGCGCCCACAAAGCCCGAAGTAGAGCGGGCCACAGCCGCCAGATCCACCGCCGCCGAAAGCTTCACCTCTTTGGAATGTATGCGCAGGATAGCCTCCCGGCCGCTCAGATCCGGCCTGTCCACCAGCACCTGCCGGTCAAAGCGGCCCGGCCTGAGCAGGGCCGGATCGAGCACGTCGGGCCGGTTGGTAGCGGCCAGGATGATAAGCCCGGAGGTGCCGTCAAAGCCGTCCATCTCCACAAGCAGCTGGTTCAGAGTCTGCTCGCGCTCGTCATTGCCCCCGGCTATATTGTTGATCCGGCTTTTCCCGATAGCGTCAAGCTCGTCGATAAAGATAATGCACGGGGCCTTTTCGCGGGCCTGTTTGAACAAATCGCGCACCCGCGCCGCGCCCACGCCGACAAACATCTCCACAAAGTCCGCGCCCGACATACGGAAGAAGGGTACCCCCGCCTCCCCGGCCACCGCGCGGGCAAGCAGGGTCTTTCCCGTACCGGGCGGGCCCACGAGCAGCACGCCCTTAGGTATTTTCCCGCCTATGTCGGTGTACTTTCCCGGGCTTTTCAGGAAATCCACCACCTCCACAAGCTCGTCTTTGGCCTCGTCAACCCCTGCCACATCCACAAAGCGGGTAATCACGTCCCCTTCCGCGACAATCACCGCACGGTTCTGCCCGACGGAAAGCACGTTACCCCCCATATTCCCGATACGCCTGATAAGGAAGCGCCAGATAAAAAAGAAGAAGGCTATAGGCAGCACCCAGGAAAAGATAATATTGAGTACCGTGCTCCCCTCACGGGAAACCGCGTAATAGGAAACGCCGCGCTCGTCCATCAGCTTGATAATCTCCGGATCGTTAATAGGCACAGTCCTGAAAGCCGGCTCCGAAGGCGCGGAATAAGGATTCCTGAAAACCGAATTCGCGGCAGGCTCCCTGCGGGGGGCCGTATAGCCGGTAAAATACGAGTCCGAGAGCTCCACCCGCTTTATTTCGCCAGACAGGATCTTGTTTTTAAACTCGGAAAAGTCAATAGTAGGGTTTACCCGGTTCAGGAATACATAGTTGAAAAGGCTCATCCCCACAACCAGGATCAGGATATAGACAATCGTAAACCGCCAGCCCCCGAATTTTTTAGGGTCAGGTATGCGGGGAGGCCGCCCGCCGAAGGGAAACTGGGGGCCGGTACTCTTTTTTCGCCGGGAATCTTTAGACCCGTCGTCAGGGGACCCGAAATCGCTCATGAAGCCCCGCTTCCTGCCCGGTCATACCGCGCGGCCGCGCATCCGCACGGGAGTATTGTCATCATAATGCGCCTCTTTTGCGGATATGCCAAACCGCGCCAAACGAAGGCCCCCATATAAATGAAAGCCGCATCGGAAACGAGCGGAATTTTATCCTGCCTGTATCAAATATGCTAAAAAAAAGGCGCTTTTTCAAGCGATCCCGCGCAGTCTTTTTTACGCGCTTACCGGGCCATTTGGGCGCATCCTGCCGCGCCGGGCCTCCGGCCCTCCGTGCCAGGACCGGGCTTTCCGCTTGTATCTTTTTTGCCTCCGGCAAAAAAGGATACCGCTTCAATCCCTTGCGCGTTCCCCGGTGTCAGACATTATACGGAGATTCTACCGCAAAGTCGAAAAAGTTAAAAAAGTAAAAGAAGTATAAATAAGAAGGAAGAGAAAGAGGTCAAAGAAAGGACCTCAGAGCAAAAAACTTATTCGACTTCTTCGACTTTGCGGTAAATTCGGAAAAAAAGTACCCGCTTGGCGGTAAATTCGGAAATAAAAGTACTACTTACAGGCCCGTAATGCCTCAAAATAAAATCTTACCGAAAGGCCGGATGCCTCATAATAAAAAATCTTACCCTGGCTAGATATGCTCACGGGTAGCAGTGGCAAGGGACTGCTGCCGCATGAGGTCCT
>JAIRZS010000250.1 GCA_031267115.1 Treponema sp. | reverse complement strand
TGATAGCGCCGGTAATGCGCCTCAAAAATCTCCCGTCTGGTTTTCATCCCTAACCTCATTCGCTCCACGCTCCAGTGGAACCAGTATAGTTTTGGCTAGGTTTTTAGTTTTGAGGCATCCGTCCTTTCGGCTAGGTTTTGTTTTGAGGCATCGCGTATGTACAACGACACTTGGAGACCAAGCCAAGCCCCAAGCTCAATGACCGTGCGCTCACATGGGAAATTATGGCTTTGTTCAAACAAGACCTGTCTCCTGATCAGATTTCAGGCCGGCTGGGGGCATTGTACCCAGGCCGGAAGGAAAAGCAGGTTTCACCATTTACCATGTTACACCGGTATCTACCGGGAAACGGAGCGGGACCCTGGACTGAAAAAACATTTCAGGCAAAAACAGGCAAAACCATGCCATCGGAAGGGGAAAAAGAGCGCCGCGGGCAGATACCCGACCGTGTTTCTATCGATGAACGTCGAACGTCCGAAAATTGTTGAAGAGAAGTCCCGATGCCCAAATCCGGCAGGGGCGCGGTACAAGCGCCCCGTCAAGGGGCGTTATTCCAACAAATGCCGTATACGCCCGGCACCCAAAAAAGGCCGCTGTACCGAAAAAGGCGCGAGGGCTTTAGCCTGAGCAGCGCGCCGCGGGGCTGCGGCATGGATGCCGCTGTTTCCGGAAGTAATTGACGCGAAGCGGCAATTACTCGCTATCCGCCGGCGGCGGATAGATGGAGTTTGCCGCAGGCAAACTCCGATGATAAAAATCGCCATGGAGGGCGATTTTTATCACGCGCAAGGGATTGCAGCGGTATCCTTTTTTGCCGAGGGCAAAAAAGATACAAGCGTAAAGCCCGGTCCCCGGCGGAGCCGGGGATGCGCCCGGATTCCGGAAGAAAATATGAAATTGCCGCCCTGGCTTGCCGGGCTTATTGGGCCTGTCGGGCATTGACGGGTTTTGAAAATTTTACCTATGATAAATGAGCTTGTTCCAAAACCCGGTTGGTTTTGTACCAAGCTCATTTACGTTGTATTTTTGCCGAAAAGCTGAAGCGGCGGGGAAAGGGGGAACCGGCATGGCGCTTGATTACCGGAGATTCCGCGGCGAGGACAAGTACATTTCGCTTCTGGGTTACGGCATTATGCGTATGCCCAAAGCTGCCGAGGGGAGGCGTATTATCGACCAGGACAAGGGGGCGGAACTGGTTGATTACGCTCTGGAACACGGGGTTAATTATTTTGATACCGCCTATAATTATCACGGCTGCACGAGCGAGGAATTTACCGGCTGGGCGCTCTCCCGGCATAAGCGGGACAGCTTTAACCTGGCGACAAAGATGCCGGTGTGGATGATCAACAGCAGGGAAGAGATGGAGGCGATTTTCGAGGAGCAGCTCCGTAAATGCAGGGCGGAGTATTTTGACTTTTACCTGGTGCATAACTTTAGTTCAAAGAATCTGGAAAAGGAAGAGCGGCTGGGTGTGTATGAATTCCTGCGGCGGAAAAAAGGCGAGGGGCGCATACGCCGTCTGGGTTTTTCCATGCACGACACTCCCGCTGTCCTTGAATCGGTGGTAAAAAAATACGACTGGGATTTTGCCCAGCTCCAGATCAACTATATGGACTGGGAGGGCCTCAGCGCGAAGGCCCAGTACGAACTGCTTGAGTCTTACGGGATACCGGTGATTGTCATGGAGCCGGTGCGGGGCGGCGCGCTCGCGGCGGGCCTCTGCGGGGAGAGCCAGGCGATATTCCGCGCGGCCGACCCGGGCCGGAGCGTCGCGTCCTGGGCCATACGTTTCGCGGCGAGCCTCCCGAATGTGCTGGCAGTGCTGAGCGGCATGTCTGATATGGAACAGTTGCAGGACAATATCGCGACGCTTTCGCCGCTCCGTCCGCTTGATGGCCGGGAATACGGGGTTATCGCCCGCGCCCTGGACGCGTACCGGAAAAGCGCGCCTATCCCCTGCACCGCCTGCGGGTATTGTATGGACTGCCCCTTTGGGGTTGATATCCCCCGGCTTTTCGCCCTGTACAACCGCCACCACGGTAAAGGCAAAACAGTTTACCTTGGCATTGATTGCCGGGTGATCGGCGGGGAACACCAGGCGCACCGCTGCACGCGCTGCGAACGCTGCGCAAAATTATGCCCCCAGGGTTTGGATATACCGGCTTTGCTGGAAAAGGTTAAGGCCTTTGTGGCGGAAAACGCCCTGGACGACATAAACCTGCTTCACCCCGAGGAAGGGGTCCGCGTCATAGGCGGGCCGCCCGCCGCCGGCCCCTGATTGCTCTGAGAAACACGTTTTAGGATTTTACCGCACGAACAAAGGATTGCGCTAACTGCCCTAAGCGCGCAGCCGGGCGAACGCGCGGTAGCCGGAATAAGGCACGTCCGCGTTCGAGCAGACAGTACAGGCGGCCGGCGCTTTTTGCGTAGTTTCAATATGGCCGCAGCTGGTGCATTTCCAGACCGGATATCCTGTTTTCGAAGCGTCCGGATCTTTTTTTATTTCGTCGAGAAGCTTTAGGTAGCGCTCTTGATGAACCTTTTCAATCAGGGCAACCTGCTCAAAACGTTCGGCAATATCGTCAAACCCTTCCTCTCTGGCGGCGTTGGCGAAACCAGCATACATCTCCGTTGCTTCGTATTTTTCACCGTCCGCCGCGTTTTGCAGGTTTGCGGCGGTTCCGCCGATACCGTCCATGAATTTGAACCAGATCTTCGCGTGTTCCTGTTCGTTAAGCGCCGCCTCCTCGAAAAAATGGGCCGCCTTCCCGTACCCCTCTTCCCGCGCCTTTGCCGCGAAATAAACATACTTGTTCCGCGCCTGCGATTCGCCGGCAAAAGCCGTTTTAAGATTCGCCTCTGTTTTGCTGCCGTTTAGATTTGCCATAGTCACCCTTCAAAAAGTTTTCAGATTTTGAAATTCAAAAGAATCCCAATCAAACGCGTCCGCGTCAATTTAACATTGCGGCGATTTTTCATAATAAGCCGGGCGCATTTCCGGCGCTCCGCGCCGGAAACCGGGCTTTGCGGGGCTGCGCTCCCGCTCCGGCCCCGGCGCTCCGCGCCGCGGCTAAACCCCTCCAATCCCTTGCGCGTTCGCTTTTACGCCAATCCCGGGCAAGTGTTAAATTTCCGGCGTGTCTGTATAAACATATACAGGCCCATACATAAAGGCGCAAGGAATATTTTTGGTTTTTTGGATGCTTTTTAAGGAAAAACTCTTGGGCCTTCCGGGAGTCCCCGTTTTGCCGGGGCTGCCTGGCCTTGTATTTTTATTCTGAGTTATGGTAAAACAGGAGGCATGACATTTACCCGGCAGGTATTGGACAGGAATTCTTCCCGGCCGCTTTATGTACAGCTAAAAAATATCATCAAGGACAAGGTCGAGAGCGGGGAATGGCGTTCCAACGAGATGATACCAAGTGAAAACGAGCTGGCATCCTCCTACGGGATAAGCCGCATGACCGCCCGCAGCGTGGTAACCCAGCTGGTCGCGGAGGGTATTTTATACCGCGTCCAGGGGAAGGGGACCTTCGTATGCGAAGATAAGATTGAAATGACATCCCTGTCCTATGCCGGGATACGGAGCCAGCTCGAAAAAAAGGGTTACAATGTGGAAACCCGGCTCCTGGACGTTCAGCAGACCGCCGCCAGGGGCAGCACCGCCCAGCGCCTGGGGGTGGCGCCCGGGACCATGCTCTACGAAATCCGGCGTATCAGGATAGCCAACAAGATACCCATAAGCTACCACCACAGCTTTATTCCGGTAAATTTCTGCAAAGGCCTTGAACAGTATGATTTGCAGAGGGACCAGCTTTGCGACATCATGTCCGCCCATTACGGGCTGCGCCGCACCTATTCCATCGAAACCCTGGAAAGCTACCTTGCGGACGACCAAAAAGCGGAAATTCTGGGGATTGGCTACGGCTTCCCCCTGATTCTCCTGCAGGATCTGATATTTGACGCGGCCCGCGTTGCCTTTGAATACTCCCGGGTCTTTTTCCGGGGCGACAAGGTAACCCTGCGCTTTGAACACGGCGGGAATTCCTAGCAG
>JAIRZS010000236.1 GCA_031267115.1 Treponema sp. | reverse complement strand
GGGAATTTTTAGCGAAAAGTGTACGTATTTCTTTACCGCAAAGTCGAAAAAGTAAAAGAAGTGGAAGAAGTAAAGAATGAAGACCTCTTTAACTTCTTTCCCTTTTTGGCTTTGAACGCAAGCCGGGGTCAGACCCCTCCCTTTCATTCAAAACTTATTCGACTTCTTCGACTTCGTGGTTAAAAAATCCGACAAATCCCGCGCAAGGGATTGGAGGGGTGCGAAGCAGCCGCGGCGCGGAGCGCCGGGGCCGGAGCGGCAGCGGAGCCCCGCAAAGCCCGGTTTCCGGCGCGGAGCGCCGGAAATGCGCCCAGACCAAGCCGGACTACTTCACTAATGGGCCTCTTGTCAATTATAATATAGCGGAGCAGCGGAAGGTTTCCCGGGATTTCGGTTTTCGGGGGGAGCGCGGTAAGTTCGGAGGAAATATGGCCCATTCGATGGTAGCTGAGGCGGAAGCGGTACTGGACAGGGAATTCCCGGTTTTGGACAAGGGGTTTGTCAGGCTGGTTGACTATATGGGGAGCGACGACCGGGTTGTGCAGGCGGCCAGGGTGTCTTACGGGGCGGGGACCAGGACTGTGCGCGAGGACGCGGGGCTTATCGACTATCTTTTGCGGCACAACCATACATCACCCTTTGAGCAGGTTGCGCTTGTTTTCCACATGAAGCTGCCTATTTTTGTGGCCCGCCAGATGGTGCGCCACCGGACCGCCAGCCTGAATGAGATTTCGGGCCGCTATTCGGTGATGAAGGATGACTTTTACATTCCCGCGGACGCGGACCTTGCCCTGCAAAGTACGGACAACAAGCAGGGGCGTTCCGAAGAGGCGCTGGACCCTGTTTTTGCCGGGGAGCTGAAGGCCGCGATGGGCGCGGAGCAGAGGCGATCTTACGCGGAGTATTCGGCGCTTATCGGGAAGGGTATTGCCCGGGAACTGGCCCGAATCAATCTGCCGCTGTCCCTCTATACCGAGTGGTACTGGGAGATCGATCTGCACAATTTGTTCCATTTTTTGGAACTGCGGCTTGATCCCCACGCCCAGCTTGAAATTCGCCGTTACGCCGAAGTGATGTACGATATTACCCGCAAGGTGGCGCCCCTTTGCTGCGCGTCTTTTGAGCGGTACAGGCTGGGGAGCGTGACTTTTTCCCGGGAGGAATTTGCCGAACTGGGGCGCAGGCTGGGATCGGCGGCGGATGCCGGATCGGGGGCGCTTGCCGGGAAGGCTTTGGAACGTTTCGAGGAAAAGCTCCGCACGGGCAAGCAGTTGTAACCCGGCGGCCCTGGTACTTCCGGCGGCTCCGGCAGCTTTGCCGTGTCCGGGGAAACGGCCAGGTGGCTATTCCCCGGAGAATAAATTAAAATAACCATAAGAGGGATCGGATATATAGAAGATCCGGAGATCTATAGGAGAGGTATTGATGAAAGGTCCGATTTTAGTGGTATTGGCCGCCGGGATGGGAAGCCGTTACGGCGGGCTTAAGCAGATGGACAGGGTTGGCAAAAGCGGCGAGGTGCTTTTGGATTATTCGGTATTTGACGCCA
Organism: Treponema sp.; assembly: GCA_031267115.1. Classification (GTDB taxonomy): domain Bacteria; phylum Spirochaetota; class Spirochaetia; order Treponematales; family Breznakiellaceae; genus JAIRRR01. The sequence continues at coordinate 7,251 of JAIRZS010000236.1, read as the reverse complement.
AACGGGCGGGTTTCGCAAAGGCGGTGTTTATTATCCGCCATGATATTGAAAAAGACTTTCAGGAGCTTGTGCTGGACCGGATTGGTTCCGCTTTTCCCTGCGATACTGTTTTTCAGGAGCTGGACAGCATTGTTCCGCCCGCTGTCTTTGAGGAAAGCCGGAAGCTGGGGCGGTCCAAGCCCTGGGGGACGACCCACGCCCTGCTCTGCGCGGAGGGCAAGATCGACGCGCCTTTTGCCGTTATCAATGCCGACGATTTCTACGGGCGGGAATCGTTTGAGGCTCTGGGCAGCTTCCTTAAAGGCGATGTCTCTGAGGGGGCGATTGTGCCTTACAGCCTCCATAAGACTCTGAGCCCGCAGGGGACGGTTAGCCGGGGGGTCTGTGAGATTGAAAACGGCCTTTTGGTTTCTGTTGACGAGCTTACGGCTATCGCGAGGGAGGCCGACGGGAAAATCTACAATACGGGGCCGGACGGCGCGAAACGCTGCCTTCCGGAGGATACGCCGGTGTCTATGAACTGCTGGGGTTTTCCCACGGGAATTTTCCCCGCGCTCCGGCGTTACTTTGACGAATTTCTTGCCGAAAAGGCGAAGGATATAAAAGGCGAAAGTTACCTTCCCCTGGCGGCCGACTGGTTTGTTAGAAGCGGCCTTCTTGATATAAGGGCGCTTGAGGCGGACCCTGAATGGTTCGGCGTTACCTACAAAGAGGACAGGGAGGTGGCGGTAAATCGTATTGACCGGCTTGCCGGGCAGGGGGTGTATCCGCCGGCTCTCTGGAACGCGTAAGAAGTAACGATGCTTCCCCTGTTTTCGTTCCTGCATTATTATTCCTTTTCCAGGGATACTCTTGAAAGCTGCCGGGAAGACATTTTAAAGTACAATACTAAAAGCCTCGCGGTTATTTCCCTGGCAACAGGGGCGCTGCTGCTGATATACGCAGCGGTCCAGTTCGCGCCGGAGCAGCCGGTATTCGGGCCCGCCGTTCTTGCGGCCGCGTCCGTGCCGGAATTTCTGATTTTTGTTTACGCGAACCGCCTGATCCGGACAGTGAAGTATGCGGGGCGTTTTTTCTACCCTGTATTGCTGCTCTATATCCTAACGGTTCTTTTGTCCGGAATTTATCTTGAGGTATTCTGCAGGCGGAATCAGAACGCGGCAAATTTTGTAATCCTCCTTATCTGTTTCCAGGCGGTTTTCCGTATCCCGGCTCTGTACAATCTGCTTTTGGCCGCCGGCATGGCGCTCGTTTTTTCGGCAGCCGCTGTTTTGTTTAAGCCTGCCGGAATTGGGCGCGCCGATGTAGTACAGATAGCGATATCCGCCCTGGTGGAAATCGCGCTTTCCTGGCACATGTCGTACATGGGAATAAAGGAGATGCTTACCGTCCACAGCCTTTCAAGGGATAGGGACCGCTTCCGCGAGGAAAGTGTCCGGGACGAATTGACCGGGCTTTCCAACCGCCGGGAATACCAAAATGTGGTGCGCTTCTATGTCAACGCCAGCCAGCATGTTCACCAGACTGTGTGCGTCATCATGCTTGATGTGGATTTTTTCAAAAATTACAATGATTATTACGGGCACCAGAAGGGCGACGAGGTGCTTAAAGCTATCGGGGGGGTGCTGAAACAGCTTATCAAGGAAGACAAGGTTTTTTCCGCCAGGGTGGGGGGCGAGGAATTCATTGTTCTCTGGACGGAAAACCGCATTGCCGAGGCCGAACGGGTGGCGATTAAGCTGCTCAACATGATAATTGACCTGAAGATACCCCACGCGCGCTCCTCTGTCGCGCCCTATGTAACGGCAAGTTTGGGGCTTTACGTGCTGCGGGGCGGAATCACGGATTCGACGGAAGATCTTTACCGCGAGGCCGATTATGCCCTTTACGAGGCAAAGGCCCGGGGCAGGAATTGTATTATGCTGCGCGATTCGGAGGATATGAGCCTGCGGAAAGTAGATGTGGTGTCGCCGGAAGAAAACCTGGGCCGCCGGGATGATGCGCCAAACAAGGACAACGCGCCGGACAAGGAGCGAAAATGATCCGGCCTGTAACGGCAAATGACGCTTCCGTACTTTGCGGTATTTACAATTACTACATTACCGGCACGGTCTTTACTTTTGAGGAAGAGGAACTTGGCCCTGAGGCAATGGAGAAGCGTATCCGGAATATTACCGGGAAGTATCCCTGGCTTGTGTGGGAAGAGGGCGGGGAAATCCTGGGCTATGCCTATGCCCACGCGTGGCACGAGCGGGCCGCCTACAGGTTTTCCGCGGAAGATACCATTTATGTGCGGCACGATGCCCGGGGGAGGGGTATCGGGAGGCGGCTTCTCAGCCGGATCATCGAAATTCTGCGGCAGACGAACATCCATGTACTGATGGCGGTTATTACCGTTCCCAACAAAAAAAGCGTGACGCTTCATGAAAATTTCGGCTTTAAAAAAGCGGCGCAATTCCACGAAATCGGGTTTAAGATGAACCGGTGGCTTGATGTAGGGTACTGGGAACTGCTATTGTAAGCTATGCTGCCCGTTACTTTGCCGAAGATTCTTTTTTGGACCGCGTTTCTGTCGTTTCTCCCCATCTCGGAACTTCGGGGAGGCATCCCTTTTGCTATGGCGCAGGGTATTCCCTGGTACGCCGCCTGGCCCTTCGCCGCGCTCATGAACGCCCTGGTTGCGCCGATCTGCTGGCTTTTTCTTTCTACCCTGCACAGGCTTTTTCTCAGGATGGCGTGGTACGAAAAATTCTTTAACCGCTTTGTCGAACGGGCAAGGAAGAAACTCGGGGAAGGGGTGGAAAAGTGGGGCTGGCTCGCGGTGGCGGCCTTTGTCGCCGTCCCGCTTCCCATGACCGGCGCGTGGACCGGCACTCTGGGCGCCTGGGTGCTGGGCATAAGCAGGAAGCGGACCCTGCTTGCGGTTATTCTGGGCGTCATAGCGGCGGGCGGTATTGTAACCATGGTAGTAACGCTGGGATTAAAGGCTTTTGAGTTTTTTGTAAAAAGAGTGTGAGCATGATTGTCGGGATTGATATAGGCAGCACTACTACCAAGGCAGTGGCGGTCGAAACGGGGAAAGACTCTCCCGTGATCCGCAAGATCAAAACCAGGGCGGCGGACGCGGTGACCAGCGCCACCGGGGCCTTCGGCAAGATGATCGTGGAGAACAATATCAAGATGGCCGATATTGAGCGGATCATGATCACCGGGGCCGGGGCGGGCAGCCTGAAAGACGATCTGTTCGGTATTGCCACCGAAAAGGTAGACGAGATACAGGCCGTGGGCATAGGGGGGATGTTCCTTGCCGGAAAGGAAAATATTATCATTACCAATATCGGCACCGGCACGGCGATCATCGACGCCCGGCGGGACTGCATCCGCCACCTGGGAGGCACGGGGGTAGGCGGCGGCACCATCCAGGGCCTAGCGAAGAAACTGCTCCCGACTTCGGATTTTAACGGTATTATGGCGCTTGCGGAAACGGGGAATCTAAACCAGGTGGATCTGCTCCTGGAAGATATTATGGAAAGCGACATCAGCTTTCTCAACAAGGAATCTACCGCGTCCAATTTCGGAAAGATGCTGGACAGCGCGCAGAACGGCGACATAGCCCTGGGCATTCTTAACATGGTTTACCAGGTAATAGGGATGCTGTCGGTGTTTGCCGCAAAGAGCCGGAATACAGACAGGGTTGTCGTTACGGGGAACGGCAGCGACAATCCCATCGGCAAGGCTGTCCTGGAGGTAATTACCGGGATGTACCAGGTCCACTTTGAGTACCCCAAAGACGCCGCCTACACTACCGCCATTGGCGCGGCCCTTTCGCGGGGCGCGGGCTGATTGTACTGGGATCCATACCCCGGTTCCGCCTATCGCTTTTTTATCAATTCCGGCGGAAGCCATTGGCGGAGGCATTGGGCGAGAGACGCGAACTCTATAGGTTTGGACAGAAGGCCGCTGAACTTATGCTCAATAAACATCTGCTCTGCGCCGCCGATTACATTGGCGGTAAGGGCGATAATGGGAATTTTGGCATAATGCTCCCCAAGGCTGCGGATCAGGGCGGTTGCCTCCAGGCCGTCCATTTCGGGCATCATGTGATCCATAAAAATAATGTCGTAACTGTTCCGTTCCGCCAGTTCCACGGCGTCCCGGCCGCTCTGGGCCATATCCGCCTTTATGTCGAAAGCGGCAAGCATGGCCGAACAGACCTCCAGGTTAATTTCTATATCATCCACCGTCAGTATCTTCGCGTCCGGGGCGCTGAAGTCGCCCGTTTCTTCCTGGGGAGCCGCCTGATTGCTGTCGCCGGGAACATTGGGAATGGTTACGGAAAAAACCGAGCCCTTGCCATATTCGCTTTTAAGAGAGAGATTCCCCCCCATAAGCTGGCAAAGCCGGAAACAGATAGCCAGCCCAAGGCCGGTGCCGACAACATTGCGGTTTTTCCGGGTATCAAGCTGCTCGAAAGGCTTGAAAAGTTTTTCCCTGTCCTCTTCGCGGATGCCGATGCCCGTATCCTTTACATCAAAACAGAGCATACCGTCGGGGCAGCTTTCGTCCCCCGGCTCCATAAAGGCGCTGAACTCGACCCGGCCTTTCGGGGTGTATTTCAGGGCATTGGAAAGGATGTTGGTCAGAACCTGGCGGGTCCGGTTTTCATCCCCGTGGACCGTTTCAGGAAGATCGGAAGCCGTCGTAAAGCACAGTTCAAGATTTTTCCCCTCGAAAAGTATTTTGAACATGGAATGGAGGTTGTCCAGAAGCGCCCGGAGGTTATAGTCGGAGTCGATGATCTCCAGCTTCCCGGCCTCGATTTTGGAGAAGTCCAGAATGTCGTTTATAATGGTCAGGAGGGACCGGGCGGATTTCCTTATATCCTTCAGGTATTTGCTCTGGATATCGGTAAGATCGGTACGGCTTAAAATCTCGTTCAGGCCGAGGATGGCGTTCATCGGGGTCCGTATCTCGTGGGACATAACCGCCAGAAAATCCGACTTGGCGTTATTTGCCGCCTCGGCCCTGTGCTTTTCCCGCATAATATCCGTAAGGTCCAGAAACACGGCCAGGACCCCCGACTTGATGCCGGCGCCGCTCCCCTGGGCGCCGCTAATACCGGTAAATTCCACCGAATAATAGCGGCTTTCCCCGTTCCTCCCAAAGTCTATCCATTTATCCATTCTCTGAATATTCTGGTCCCGTGATACCGATTTCAATATGCCGTTCAATTCTTCCAGTTCTTCCCCGGAGAGGTACGGGGAAAAAATTTCTTCCCAGGTTTTGTCCCTGATATAGTCAAAATTCGGGATTCCGGTAAGGGTAAGAAACATATTGGTACCCAGCACCAGCCGCCCGTCATCGTCCAGAAGAAGGATGATATTGGGGCAGCTTTCCAGGAGCATGGTTGTATAGGCTTTTTGTTTTGCGTTGGCCGCGGCAAGGACCTTGCCCAGGGTTTCCTTGGCGTCGACGGTACGGGTAACCTTGACCAGATAATCCTTGGTAATCCGCAGTTCGCGGGCCAGTTTGGTATTCCGGAGCTTAAGCTCTTTAATCTCGTCCGAAGAAGGATCGCCTTTTTCAAGGGATGTCACTACATTCCTCCGCCGGTCTAAAAAATGCAGAAGACGAAAGTATTGTTGTGAAACCGGTTAACGGCTGAATCCTTGTTGATCTGGGTAGGGCATATTTCGCCCCCTGAATAAGCCTGGAGCAGGGGGATTTTACCCGCCGTCTTCTCCCGTATCAGGGCCATTTCCGTCAGTATCTCGCTTCCCAGCGTCATGCCCCGGGAAATACAGGAATAGATAAGGATCCCCGAAGGGTCAGGCGTTTCTTTCAGGGCTTTTTCCATAGCCTGCCCGGAGGTAAGCAGCACATCCTCCTTGTCGGAAACCCCAATCTTAAGCGTCGCGCCTTCGGGCATAGCGCCGGCGCAAATGGCGTACTTGTCTTCGCTCAGGCCAATGAACGCCCTGGAGACCGGAGGGGTCCCGTCGTTGTAATCCAGGGTAAAGGGAAGGGAAGTCATGGCATAAGCGGCCTCGCTGGCCTTGGTCAGCCCCAGGCTGGCGAAAAATTCCGCCACCGGCCTGCCGTTTACCTCTTTGAGCAGATGCCCCTCGGATTTGGTAATCAGGGCGGACTTTTCCAGTATCTTTTCGTCGGAAATCGTGGCCAGATAGAATTTAGGATGGAATTCCCCGCAGGCGAGGATCAAGGACATGCAGTCCTGATAATGCTGCCCGTTGTGAAGCATAAAACATTCGTGGAAATCGGCGGTATCGTCCACAGCCAGCGTGCCAAAGCAGGGTACGCCTTCGGATATCCTGGTAAGCACATTCACGTACTCGTCCCCGGAATTCGCCACCATAAAAGGGGCAAAGGTAAAAACAACCGCGGGCCTTTCCCCTCCCGCGGCGGCCTTGTAGCACTCTTCGATAGCCTGGCCGGGCTTTTCCGCAAGGGACCCGCTGAGGGCGGTTTTAAAAACCACGGTATCGCTGGTCAGGACAAGAAGCGTAAAATAAAGAGTTTCCGCCCCCTTGTCGGTCCCCTGGGCCGAACTGATGGTTCCGCATATTTCAAAAGGCATGGCGTCGCAGATAGCCTTGAGAGTTCCCGATTCGGCGAATTCATAATGGCAGGCCGCAATCCCCACCGTATTTTTCAGCAGGTTGCGGTCCGGATCGATCTGGGCTTTAATGTCTTTTACGGCAGCCTCCAAATCGTCGATATTATCGGTAGAAGCGCTTAAAGTTCGTATCATATTTTATATTCTCCTTGCTCTGAAAAAAGTCAAATGAAACACGACCGTCTCAAAATGCCGGATTTCAAAGCCAGTCCCATTCTATCATATTTCATCTCGCAATAAAAGAAAAGATCCGTTCAAAACGGTAAAAATGCAGGTTTTTCATCTTTTTAATCGTGTTTTGGGCGCATCCGCACGCTTACAGCGTGCGGACCGGGCTTTACGCTTGTATCTTTTTTGCCTCCGGCAAAAAAGGATACCGCTTCAATCCCTTGCGCGGGCTAGAAATCGCCCTCCGTGGCGATTTTTAGCCTCGGAGTTTGCCTGCGGCAAACTCCATCTATCCGCCATTGGCGGATAGCAATAGAAACAGCGGCCTCCCTGCCGCAGTGCCAGGCACCTTTTTTTACGATAAAAATTTATCCATAAATTTGGTGCCTGGCACCGGAAAGGCTGGGCCTTTCGGTCCATTTTTAATTCGAGTCGAGATATTCCTG
>JAIRZS010000231.1 GCA_031267115.1 Treponema sp. | reverse complement strand
GGGACCTATATCGCCGCTCCGTCCGGGGCGGCTTTTGCCTCGGCCTTTGACCGCCTGGACAAATCTGAACTGGCCGTCCGCCGCTTTGCCCCGGTAACCCGCAGGCAGGACCTTTCCGTCCCGGTGATTCTTGCCGCCCTGGCCTGCCTGTTCATCCCCCGCCTGCTCCGCCGCTGGTACCTGGGGGCCTTGCTGTGAATTTCGAAAACCCCCGCGCGCTCGGCGCCCTGCTTTTCCTCCTCCCCCTGGCCCTGATCATAGCCGCCCATTATCTAAGGCGCGCGAAATCCCTGCTTTTCTTTGAAAAGGACGCTTCCGGCGGCAGATCCCGGGCCGGCAGGATACGTTTCCGCTACTGGGTTTCCTCCCTGGCGTTCCTCGCATTCTTTACTTTTACAGTATTTGCCCTTGCCGGCCCCCGCTGGGGGATCAGGCTGGTCCCGGAATTCCGCCGGGGGCTTGACGTTGTGCTGGCCTTTGATCTTTCCCGGAGCATGGATGTCCGCGACAGCGCGGCCGGGGCCAGCCGGCTGGAACGGGCCGCCGCCATTGCACGCGGTACGGTCGCGGGCAATCCGGCGCTCACGCCGGGAACCGCCGGCATACGTTTTGCCGCCGCGGTAAGCAAGGGGCAGGGCGTACTTGCCGTTCCCCTTACCCAGGACGCCGAGGCGCTGCTGGGCTTTCTCGCGGGGCTAAGCAGTTCCCAGCTTACCGGCAGGGGGACCGATCTGGAAAAACTGGTTGACGCGGCGGCCCTGGCCTTTAAGGACGATTTCCCCGGCAAAAGGCGGATCGTCCTCTTTTCCGACGGGGAGGCCCTTTCCGGCAGCCTCGCCGCCGCTTCCGACCGCTGCCTTGTCCGGGATATCGGCATCATTGCCGTCGGACTCGGCACGGAAGAGGGGGGCATCGTACCCCAGGCCGAAGCCTTTCCGGGCCTTGATCCGGCTCCGGGGGAAGCCGGCGGGCAGGGGGTAATAAGCCGCGCCGACCGGGAAGCCCTTCGCCGCGCGGCCCTGAAGACCGGGGGCCTCTACATCGACGGGGACGATTCGGCGGCCCTGGCGCTTCTTGCGGAGAGCCTCGGGCGGGACGGCGAATCCGGGCCGCAGAAAGCGGGAAACCCCGATTCGGAAGAGACCGGTTTCCGCAGGGAACCTAAATCCCAAAGGCACCTGTTCATCCTCGCGGCCCTGGTTTTTTTCGGCCTTTCAAAACTCCCGGCCTGTGAATTCCGCCGCCGCCCCTCCCCGCCATCCCCCCCTGGAAAAAGGAGGGACCGCCGTGTGTAAAAAACAAAAAAAACGCCCCTTTGTTTTCCGGTCCCTGCTTTTTATCCTGCCCGCCGCGATTCTCGCCTCATGCTCCCAATTTCCGGGCAAGCTGCGGGTCATTGAAGGCGGCTTCCACCATACCTGGGGGCGCTACGCCGAGGCAATCGAGTCTTACCGCAAGGCCCTCGCCTATTCCGAAGCGGCCCCTTACGCCGAATACGGCCTGGGCGTCATCTACCTTGCCCTAGACGAGGACGAGGAGGCCATGAACCGCTTCGAAGCCGCGTCGCTGTCCCTGGAAACCCTGGAAAAAGACGGTGAAAACGCGGCCGGTGAACACCGCGAACTCCGTTACCGCATCCAGTACAACTCCGCCGTCATTCACTTCCAGCGGGGAAACTACGCCGGCGCGGCCGCCGGATTCCGGCGGGCCCTGGAAACCGACGGCAGCCGCATCGAGGCCAAGCGCAACTTGGAACTGAGCCTCCTCTCCCTGGATCGCGGCGGCCACAGCGAAAGCTCCCTGATCGACGGGGGAAACAACACCGGGGGCAGGGAAATACTCTTCGACTACATGCGCCAAAAGGAGCAGGAAAAATGGAGGAGCCGGGAATGGGCCGAAAGCGAAACCCCGTCCGGGCCGGACTATTAGCGGTTTTTGCCGCCGCCCTCGCGCTTTTTCCGGCACATCCCGCAGGTATCGGCGCACAAACCGGAGGCGGCGGTAGCAACAGCGGCGGCGGCGGTAACAGCAGCCTTGGCGTAAGCATCAGGGCTGAGCCGGTTTTGGGCGCAGCGGGCAGCATCTGGACCGTGACCATTCTCGCGGATCACCCCGCCCCCGCCGAAGTCCGGGTACGGCCCCCGGATCTGCCCCCCTCCCTGCGCCTGGAGCGGGTCCGTATATCGCCCCAGGCAAGCGGCGGGGCCAGGCGGACCGTCGTGGAATACGATTTTCTCGTCCTCAGGGAAGCTCCTTTTACCCTGGGGCCTTTCGAACTGAGCGCTCCGGGAAAACGCGGCCTTACCCAGCCATTCACCGTACGCGCCGCCGGCCTCCGGGAGCCGGGCGGGGATCTGCCGCTTCCCCGGCTTTTCTGGGCCTTCCCGCCGCCCTCCTCTCCCGCTGTTTCCGGCGGGCAGCCGGGACCCCTCCGCATCGGAAAGGCCGCCGAAATCGCCCTTTGCTACGAGTACCCGCCCAACGCTTCCCTGCCTGCGGAGGCCCGCTCCCAAAACGCCGCCGCCTGGTCCTACCGCCCCGGCCTGCCCGTAAACGCCATCCTGGAGATCCTTCCCGGCCCGCCGCAGACCGGCTCCCCAGCCGCGCCGGGCCGGGGCGAATCAGGCGTCCTGCTCCGCTTCCGGCTCATACCCCTTGAGGGCCGCACCCTCTCCCTCCCGGAAACCCGCCTCACCCTCGCAGGCCGCGCCCTGGCCGTCCCGGCCCTGGACCTGATCATCAGTCCCGCACAGGACTAAGCCGCCCTTCAGGACGAGGCAGTTCATTTTGCGGTTAAAAAATTCTGGAAAAAATTCTGCCGCGATTAAAGCAAACCCGTTCCCGGCCCCATATATATTATGGAGGAACAGTAACTATTCGGTCTATCACTTGCCAATAAATGCCAAGTGGGGGTTCAACCGGATATTGCAAAAAGCCTTGACAAGGCTTTTTGCGGAGCGGGGGCTTTAGCCCCCCGACTGAATAGTTACGAGGAACAAAATGGCGGATGAACAGCAGGACAAGCCCGGCCCGCTGGACGAAGCGGTAAGCCGTTTATTCGGGCTGTCGTATCTCTTCCCCTACCAGCGGCTGGTAGTGGCAAACATACTGGAGGCGGCGGAAACAGCGGGCATCCCCGTCCGCTGGGCGGAAGCGGCCACCCCGCAAACCGCGGCCCTTGCGGAGGCGGCTCCAGCCGGGGCGCCGGAGGCGCTTGCCCAGGACAGCGGCGGAAACCCGGCGGATGCGGCCGCCCCGGACAGCGGCCCTTCCGACCGTGAATGTTTTGGCCGGCAGATAGTGATTCTCCCGACAGGCGCGGGGAAGTCGCTCTGCTTCCAGCTCCCGGCCATGCTCATGGACGGGCCTACGCTGGTCATCTACCCGATCCTCTCCCTTATGGCCGATCAGGAGCGCCGCCTTAAGGAGCGGGGGTTTTCGCCGGTAATACTGCGGGGGGGCCAGAGCCGGGAGGAAAGGGAACTCATCTGGGAGAAGCTGCGCGCCGGGCAAAGCAAATTCATTATCGCCAACCCGGAAGTCCTGCTAACGCCGCAGGTACTAACCCAAATCGGAAAGGCGAAAATTATCCATATTGTAATTGACGAGGCCCACTGCGTCAGCGAATGGGGCGAAAGTTTCAGGCCCGGCTATCTTGAAATCGGGAAGATCATTGCCGCCGCCAATCCGCCGGTGATAACGGCGTTTACCGCCACCGCCAGCGCCCCGGTACTGGAAAAAATAGACAAGTACATTTTCGGCGGTTCCGGCGCGCACAGAATAACCCACAGGATAATAGGGAACCCGGACCGGAGCAATATCAGCTACGCGGCCTGCGGCTGCATACTCAGGGATCAGGCGGTACGCGATTTACTGCTTTCCAGCCAAAGGCCGGCCATTGTATTCTGCTCCTCCAGGCCCGGCACGGAAAAACTCTCCCGCTACCTTATGAACGAATTAAAAGATACAGGCATAGCCTGGTACAGGGAGATACGTTTTTATCACGCGGGCCTGAGCAGGGAAGAAAAAAAAGAAGTCGAAGACTGGTTCCTGCACAACCGCGAGGCCGTACTCATCGCGACCTGCGCCTTCGGCATGGGCGTCGACAAGGCCGATATACGCACCGTGATACACCGGGACTGCCCCCCTTCCGTGGAGGCGTATCTACAGGAAGCGGGCCGGGCCGGGCGGGACGGGCTCCAGTCAAAGGCGGTGCTGCTCTGGGGGCCGGACGACGAGGCCGGCATAAGAAGGGCCGGGCCGGGGGCCGCCGGAAAACGGCTCTCCGAACTTCTGGATTACGCGCGGGATACAGCGCATTGCAGAAGGGAGGCGCTTTTAAAAATGCTTAACTACGAGGGAAACCCCGAAAGCCCCGAAACCCTGTGCTGCGATGTCTGCGAAAAAGACGCCCGCCCGGCACTGCGCGAAGAAGAAAGCCTGACCGATTTTTTCCGGAGAAACAAACGGTCCTACACCCTCAAAGAGGCCGCCCGCGTTTTGTCGCAGCGCGAGAACGTCCGCTGGTCCGGCGAAGACGCGGAGCGCTGCGCCGCCTATCTCATAAAAACCGGAAAACTAAAAAAACCAAAAAACATTTTTTGGAATATTTTCTGGAAAGACAAAATAACGCCCGGCAGCGCGGGCCGCTCCGTTAGCCGTTAAAGAACGCAAAAACCCGGCAACTTAACAGTATAACGATTTCTTATTTGGGCGCATTTCCGGCGCGGAGCGCCGGAAACCGGGCTTTCCGCTTGTATCTTTTTTGCCTCCGGCAAAAAAGGAAACCGCTTCAATCCCTTGCGCTTTCCAAAATCCGGCATCCTGCCGGATTTTGGAACCGGAGTTTGCCTGTGGCAAACTCCATCTATCCGCCGAGGGCCTTACAATACTTCTTTTACTTTTTTGACTTCTTCGACTTTGCGGTAAAATTTCCGCATAGTGTATCCGGCTGAATGGTACGGAAAATTTATTAATTTGTTTACTTTTGGTTTATCCGGATTTTATCTTTCCGCCTTATATTTACTTTATCACAGGCTATAGGAGGTTCCCTCATGCAATTACACATGGAAAACATCTATAAGAGTTTCAGAGACAAAGAGGTGCTGAAAGGCATTACCGTCAGGATGGAAAACGGCGTTTACGGACTGCTTGGCCCCAACGGGGCCGGTAAAACAACCATGATCCGTATTTTGGCGGATATTTTGCAGCCCTCAAAGGGGCAGGTACTCATCAACGGGCAGGACAAAAACACCTGCGGCGACGACTACCGGGCAAAAATCGGCTACCTGCCCCAGGAAATGAATTTTTACCCTGATTTTTCAGGGTGGGATTATTTGCAGTACATTGCGGCTTTAAAAGGCATCCCGGCGGAAGAGGCCAAACTGCGGATCATCGAGCTAACCAATTCCGTAGGGCTTACCAGGGACTTGCGCCGCCGCTGTATCCATTATTCCGGCGGGATGAAACGGCGGCTCGGCATTGCCCAGGCGCTGCTCAACGATCCGCAAATTCTCATCCTGGACGAACCCACCGCCGGGCTTGATCCCCAGGAGCGGATAAAATTCCGGAACATAATATCGGCCTTTTCAAAAGACAGAATCGTGCTTCTTTCGACCCATATCGTTTCCG
>JAIRZS010000116.1 GCA_031267115.1 Treponema sp. | reverse complement strand
AAGAATCGTGCTGGTAAATTACGGCGGATGCATACGCATTGTTGCACAAAAGGGCGTTTTCCGGGTATAATCGGTTTCTTATGAGCAAGAAAGACGGGCAGGGGGCCGGGAACCCGGAGCGGTGGGCGGCGCATTGGGCCGATGAGACCGCGCTTAAGATAGTCCGGGAGAAAGGCGAGAAGGCGCGGTATACCTGCGCGGCCGGGATTACCCCTTCGGGAACGGTGCATATCGGGAACTTCCGGGAGATTATTTCGACGGAGCTTGTGGTCAGGGCGCTGCGCGATCTGGGGAAAGAGGCGCGTTTTATCTATTCCTGGGACGATTACGACGTGTTTCGCAAGGTGCCGCTCAATATGCCTAAACAGGACGAGCTTGCGAAGTACCTGCGCTTCCCCATTACTATGGTGCCGGACCCCTGGGAGCGGGACGAGAGCTACGCGCGGCATCACGAGGCCGACATTGAAAACGCCCTGCCCAGGATGGGGATTTACCCGGAATTTATCTACCAGGCGAAAAGATACCGGGCTTCGGCTTATGCGCAGGGTATGCGCAGGGCTCTGGAACACCGGGACGCGCTGAAAGAAATACTGGACAAATTCCGGGACGACGAGCACAAGATCCAGGGCGAGTGGTGGCCGGTAAGCGTTTTCTGCGACGGGTGCAACAGGGACGACACGGCTGTTGACGGCTGGGACGGCGCGTGGGGCGTGTCCTGGCACTGCGATAGCTGCGGCCGCCGGGAGACTTCGGACCTGCGCGAGGCGAAGGGGATAAAGCTCTTTTGGCGCGTCGACTGGCCCATGCGCTGGGAATTCGAGAAGGTCGATTTCGAGCCTGCCGGGAAGGACCACCACAGCCAGGGCGGTTCCTTTGACACGGCGAAATTTGTGTGCAAGGATGTGTACGGCTGGGACGCGCCGGTCAGCTTCCGCTACGACTTTATCGGGATCAAAGGTTCGGCGGGGAAGATGTCGAGTTCTTCCGGCAAGGTGATCACTATCGAAGACCTTCTGCGGGTCTATACCCCGGAGGTGGCCCGCTACCTCTTTGCCGGGACCAGGCCGAATACGGAATTTACTATTTCTTTTGATCTGGACGTTATCAAAACCTACGAGGATTACGACAAGACCGAGCGTATTGCCTGGAAGGCCGAGGAGGCAAAGGACGAGGCGTTGTACAAAAAGGAACGGCGCATCTACGAGCTTTCCCAGCCGGGGAAGATGCCGGACCTGATGCCCTATCAGATTCCCTTTAGGCACCTCTGCAACCTTATCCAGATTTCCGGCGGCGATATCGAGCGTACCATTGCCGCGCTGGCGGAGGGGGGCGCGGATCTGAAGGACAGCCAGATCGAGACGCTCCGGCAGCGCTGCGTCTGCGCCAAATACTGGGCCGACGAATGCGCCCCCGACGAATTCCGCTTCCGGCTCAGGGAGCCGGGGGAGGGGGCGGCGTTTTCCGGCGCGGAGGCGCTGGCAATGCGGGACTTGCGTGATCAGGTGGTTGCCCGGCTCGAAACATTCGCCGACGACAAATCCTGCGCCGCCGCTATCTACCAGGTGGGGGAGGCCCATGCTATGGACGGGAAGGCCCTGTTCCGCGCCGCCTACCAGGCGCTGATCGGCAAGGACCAGGGGCCGCGGCTCGCGAACTTCCTGCGCTCAATCGGCAAGGACCGGCTCATGGGCATACTCGCGGTTTATTAGCGGGCTGCTGTTTTTTTTCTGGCGCATCTGCGGGCAGTCCTGCCCGCAGACCGGGCTTTACGCTTGTATCTTTTTTGCCTGCGGCAAAAAAGGATACCGCTTCAATCCCTTGCGCGTGCCCAAATCCGGCATCCATGCCGGATTTGGGCATCGTAGTTTGCCTGTGGCAAACTACGTCTATCCGCCGCCGGCGGATAGCAATGGAAACAGCGCCGTCCCTGGCGCGTTCCGTGCGGGGGCTTTTTCCGCCAGGATAAGCGCCGACTGGCTGTATGGGCTTGTGGCAGATAGTTTATAGCGTATTCAGATCTATTCTGAGAGAATATTCCCGGCGTTCTCCGGGCAGGAGCGAGACAAGAATCCCGGCCGCCTCTGCCTTGTTTCGGCCTATGGGGTAATGGGTACCCGGTTCCAGTCCCAGTACATAATCCTGTTCAGCCAGGTTTATCCACTCGGTAAAACAAGGCAAAGTTTCCGCGTCATAGCGCAGTACCGCCTGTAATCCTATATGCGGATTTTCGAGCCGTGCCCAAACCTGTTTTTCTTTTGGTTTGCGCATTTCAAAAGTTAGCTCTGAAAATTTTTCACAGGGAGAAGCAAAACGTTGATACAGGGCCGGTTCTGGTATCGAGGTAGTTTCAAGGAAGAACACCTCGGTATGGCTGGTGCTGATGCATGAATCCCGGCTGACCAAGGGAAAACCAAAATTGACGTGGTACATCAGCATATATGAGTAGTTTACGGATCCCTGATTTTCTATGGTATCATGAATTTCAATTTCGCCTGATTCAGATCCGGAAACAAATTCACGGGTAAGGAGGATATTTTCACCAAACAGGGATGCGCAGCGCATCTTTCCCCGGACACGAATCAGGTATCGATTCCCTTCAAAATCCGCAGAGGAACATACATCGTAGGCGGACAGGAAGGTACGGGAACCATGCATACGCAAAAGTTTTCCATTCGCCTCGCAGGGTTCCCCTACATTCTCCAAACCGCAGGTGGTGAGCAGGCCCGCGGAAAAATACTGGGAGAATCCTTCGGGACAGGCGAGGGCATAATCAGTCCGCATGATGCCGCCCTTGCCCACAAAAGCGACCGGTACGCCCCGGAAACTGGCCGTTCCAATGTCCATGCCCCTGTCCAGAAGAATACTGTAACGCAGGCCGGCGCCGGTATAAACCTCGGCTATACGCATACCGCAGGCAGGGCCGTCATCGGCACGGTAGCGGTTAATTCCGGCTACAGTCTCCATCCCGCTGACAGCCCGCCTGAAATCAGGGTAACAGTCTAAATAATGCCGTTTCACTTTTATTTAACGGTCTTTCCAGCGGATCAGGACGACCGTGCATTGCCCCCCGGAGCTGTTCACCAATTCGTATTCTCCAAAGGCTGCGGGAATCACGACCGATTGGAATAAATTGATATTTGTCTGTAGCGCGGGATTCTCCCTTGATCGGATAATGATATTCTCTCCCACCGTAAGGGTAAGGATGTGTACCGAAAATCCTTTGGTGCCATATTCGGCGGTTTTATAAAAAAACAGGCGCTCGATCTCAAAGGGCATTTCCGCCACTGTGGAGTACCGGTCTATATAATACTCCTTGGTCCATTTGACGACTTCCGGTTTTGCGCGTAGTTTTTTTTCTACGTAATCCTCGCGCCGCCATTTGCTGTTATCGAAAGAGTGGTCCAGGTGCATTTTCAGCGGCTTGCCTGTCATGGTTTTGGCGGCGTCATCCCAGGAATTACGGGCAAAATCGTAGGAAAAAAACGAATATTCGGTACCGGCCACGGAAGGACAGGTGTCCATTTCCAGGACCATCTGGTTACCGCCGTGACCGTGGTCGGTACCGGGCGGAATCAAATACAGGTCTCCCGCGTTTGAGGTCCAGTTACAGACATAATTTTTCCAGTCTTCAATGGGGGTTAAGTTGTTGGAAACCCGGCATTTCCGTTCCCACTCTTCCATATCTGCCTCATTAAAGAAGCCCATCCAGGTATTGGCGCCTTCGTATGCCTCGGCGATATAATACGTTTCATACCGGCCCAGGGGTTCGTTAAAATGTTCTTTAACATAATCGGTACCGGGATGGTTATGGATGGGCATGGAAATCCGTTCTGCGGGAGTTTTTTCAGGGAAATAACCATCGTCCAGCCATACATCCAGGGGGAAAAGGTGGGGGTAGGTTTTGTGTAAATAAGGCCCCACCAATTTATCGCCGTAGTGCAATAGATTGGCAAAGGCCATGTTTAATACCTTGCCGTCCCCGATATCCACCAGTACGCTTAGTTCCGGTCCGGCGAGTTCGTTCCAAGCGTTACATTCCAGGCCCTTGATATCCCAAAAATCCTTATACCGGTAAGCCCCCCAGGGTCCGGGCTGGTAGATTTCCACCTCCTTAATGGGATATTTCAGCAGGGTCAGCAGGATGTCACGGTAGGCCTGTCCGGGCAGGATCTTCAAATCGGCAAAATCAATACCTTCAATGTAATAATCCATCTTTTCCGTAAGGAATTCTTTTTGAAAATGCAGCAAATAGTAATCACAGTAATAATACTCTTTCCACTCATAAGCCGGGTCCGGTTCTTCGTAGCCGAAAGGGATTAATTTCCCGTCCCACATCTGCCACAGCAGGGGCTGGCGGGTTTTGTCGCAGTAGTAGACCTTGTTATACGAATCAAAGAGTTCCGGTACTGCGGCGCCGCAGCCGATAACGACGATGGGCGCTGAACCGAATTGTTTTTTAAGGTCTCCAAGTTTTGCCTGGTCCAACAAGTCGGAAAAACGCCCCTCCCGGTTCACCCGGCCAAATCCAGGATCATCGGTGATATACCGCTGTTTGTATCGCCTGATTTCCTGCGGCGTCCTGGCCAGGGTATTTGTCGAAATAAACCGGGCCGTAACTCCCCGCTTTTTCAGTTCTCCGTCCAGCGCACCGGCAATATCCCGGTAATCCACGCCATACCAGCCGTCAATGGCTATGGCATAATTTTGCCTCAACCCCTCGACGGCCTGTTCGGCGATTTTAA
>JAIRZS010000186.1 GCA_031267115.1 Treponema sp. | reverse complement strand
GGCATCACCTTCCTGGTCTGCCTTCTGGGTTTTGAGGCGGGCCGCCGCCTCAGGCAGGGCATAGGCGCTGTCCTGGAAAAATGGGCGCCG
This sequence comes from Treponema sp., assembly GCA_031267115.1. Classification (GTDB taxonomy): domain Bacteria; phylum Spirochaetota; class Spirochaetia; order Treponematales; family Breznakiellaceae; genus JAIRRR01. The sequence goes on along the minus strand of JAIRZS010000186.1, from coordinate 8,469 downwards.
CTCGCCGGGGGGGCCATCCTCATAGGCATAGGCTGCAAGATTCTGGCGGAGCATCTTTTCTGAGGGGGATACTTTGCAGACGCAGGGGACGACGCCGCCCGCTACAGGAAACGCACCGTAAAACAGCTTCCCGATTTGCCGTCGCTTTGCAGTTCGACCCTTGCGTTGTGGAGGGCCGCGGCGTGCTTGACAATGGAAAGGCCCAGGCCGGTACCGCCCGCGCTTTTTCCGCGGCTTTTGTCGATGCGGTAGAAACGCTCGAATATCCTTTCCTGCTCGGCGGCGGGAATCCCGGGCCCCGTGTCGCTTACCGCGAATACGATCTTCCCCTCCGCCTGGGAGGGGGGGGCGTTTTTCTTCAGGGATACGCTAATCACGCCGCCTTCCCTGTTGTACTTTACCGCGTTGTCAAGCAGGTTGTAGATCATCTCCTCCAGAATACCCGGCGCCCCGCTCACCGCCGCAGCTTCGCCGTCAAATGTGACGGAAAGGCCGCGTTCCGATGCCGCGCCGCCCAGGCGTTCCAGAACATTTTTTACCAGGGGCAAAAGATCCACTTCTTCCATTAAAAGCGGTTCGTTTTTTTCATCCAGGTGCGAAAGCGTAATAATGTCGCCCACCAAGGTGATGAGCCGCCGCGCCTCGTCGTAGATATTCCGCGCGAAATGCCGCGTGTCTTCCGGCTTTACAAGGCCCTCCGCCATTATTTCCGCGTACCCCGAAATAGCCATGAGCGGGGTTTTTAGCTCGTGGGAAACATTAGCCGAAAATTCCCGGCGCAGCCTTTCCCTGTCCTCCTGCTCGGTCACATCCAGAACGACAAGCACCGCGCCGAGTACCGTTTCCCCGTCCAATACCGGATTGGCAAAGATCCGCAGATGCCTTTCCCCGGAAGAAAGGGCCGCTTCAGAAGAAACGCCCGAAGCCGCCTTTTCCACCAGGAACCTGAAAGCCTCGTCCCGCCTGATTACCAGCGCGTTCCGGCTTTCAATGTTTTGGGGCTGAATATCCAGAAGTTTCCGGGCGCTTTTATTGCAGGAGAGAACCTGCGCTTCCTCGTCCAGAACAATCAGGCCTTCGCGCATATTGTCGGTAATCGCGGTAAACTCAAGCCGCTTTTTCCGCTGTTCCAGAAACTGGGCCTCTATCATATCGTTCTGCTTTTTCATGCGGGACAGGAGCGGTGTAAGTTCCTCGTAGCTGATATTGCTCTCGGGCGAATCAAGGTTAAGGCGGTTGATGGGCGCTACAAGCATGGCGGTTACAAAAGAGCTGACCATGGCCGCCAGGCCAAAAATAAATACGGCGATTATAATAGTAATAACAATAGGCCTGATAAGCGAAATAAAGATACTGTCCGTTGTTTTTGCCAGGCGCAGAACGCTTCCGTCCCCAAGCCTGACGGCGTAATAATAAGTCCGCTTCCCCACTGTTTCCGAAAGGCGGGTTTCCTCGCCTTCGCCGGTCCTTATCGCCTCCTCCACTTCCTGCCGCGCAAGGTGGTTTTCCATGGTTTCCGCCCCGGCGCTTGTTTCAAAAAGCACGTGGCCGTCGGCGGCGATAAGCGTTATCCGCGAGAAAGGCCCGGCCGCCCGGCGGGCCGCCGGCGCAAGGGAACCGAGATACTGCGTTCCGGACAATTCAAGGGCCGCGCGTATGTATTCGGACTCAATCACGATGTCCCGCTTCATCAGTTCCGCGTAATCCCAATAAACGGCAAAATGGATAAGCACGGCTGTCAGCAAAATGGAAAAGCCCGCCAGAGCGGATGCAAACAAGAGGATTCTGCGCCTCATACGGTTTCCCCCATTTTATAGCCAACGCCGCGCACGGTCTGAATCAGGCTGCCGGAGGCCCCGAGCTTTGTCCGCAGGGTAAGGATGTGGGTGTCTACGGTCCGCGTTTCCAGGGTCAGGGAATAGTCCCACACCGCCCGGAGGATACGTTCCCGGGAAAGGACAATGCCGGCATTCTCCAACAGATATACCAGCAGATCAAATTCTTTTAAGGTAAGGGCAACATCCCCGCCATTGGCCGTAACCTGGCGGCGCGGCACGTTGACGTACAAGCCGCTTATCCTGTACTCCCCTTTACTGTCAGGCGGGCTGGCGCGCCGTAAAAGACTCTTTACCCGCGCCACAAGTTCCATCATGCCCGCCGGTTTTGCCATATAATCGTCGGCGCCGGAATCAAGCCCCAGCACCTTGTCGTATTCGGCACCTTTTGCCGTAAGCATCATAACGGGGAGCTTCTTTGTCGATTCGTTTGAACGCAGTTTCCCGAGAATCGCGAGGCCGTCCTCGCCGGGGAGCATTATGTCCAGTATCACCAGGGACGGGGCGGCTTCCTGTACGCCCTGCCAGAATTCCTTGGCGGAAGGGAAGCCCTTCGCCTCAAAGCCGGTATTCCGGAGCGTGTAGACCACCAGCTCGCGTATGGCCCCGTCGTCTTCTACAAGGTAGATCAGGCGCTTCATTTGCCCCGCTTCCCGGTTATGTAATACTCAACCCATTCGGCGATATTCTGCGCGTGATCGCCGATGCGTTCCAGGTACTTCGCTATCATAAGGAGATCAATGCAGGCCTCGCTGTATTCGCTCTTTTCCGCGACAAGGGAAATCAGCCGGTTTTTTACCTTTACAAAGAACTCATCCACCACTTTGTCGTAAGCTATAACCGAATACGCCTTTTCAAGATCGGCGGCCACAAAGGCGTCCACGCTGTCGGTAAGCATCTTCGCGGCGGCCGCCGCCATTTCCGCTATGGGAATGCCCTTTATAATTTCCGTATCGCCAATGAACCGCGAAAGTTCCGCTATATCGGCCGCCTGATCGCCGATACGCTCCATGTCGGTAATCATCCTCTGGGCCGCCGTTATCCGGCGCAGATCCCCGGCCACGGGCTGTTCGCGCAGGAGCAGATGAACGGAGAAAGACTCTATCTCCCGTTCCTTCAGGTCGATTTCCCTTTCAAGCTCCCAGACCTTTTCCCGCAGGCCGGCGTCTCCGCTGATCAGGGCTTTTATCGCGTCCGCTATCGCGTCTTCGCAGAGCGCGCCCATGCGTATAAGCTCCGTGTGCAAATTTCCAAGCTGTTTTTGATAAGTTTCGCGCATTAGCCAAATCTCCCTGTAATATAATCCTCGGTGCGCTTGTCCCTGGGCATGGAAAAAATCGATTCGGTCAAATTGAATTCGACTATTTCGCCATGGAGGAAAAAAGCGGTTTTATCGGAAATCCGGGCGGCCTGCTGCATATTATGGGTAACGATAACAATAGTATAACGCTTTTTGAGTTCAGCCGCAAGATCTTCGATCTTCGATGTGGATATGGGGTCCAGGGCGCTTGTAGGTTCGTCCATGAGCAGGACCTCGGGGCTGACCGCGAGCGCCCGCGCGATGCAGAGCCGCTGCTGCTGGCCGCCCGAAAGGGACAGCGCGTTTTTCTTCAGCCTGTCCTTTACCTCGTCCCATATAGCCGCAGACTGCAAAGACTGTTCGACTATTTCGTCCAGTTTTACCCTGGACTTTACGCCATGGGTGCGCGGGCCAAAGGCAATGTTGTCGTAAACGCTTATGGGGAAGGGGTTGGGCTTCTGGAAAACCATGCCGACCCGTTTCCGCAGCAGAGTCACGTCCATGCCGCTGTATATGTTTTCCCCGTCAAGAAGCACGGTCCCGTCAATCCGGCACTCCGCAATCAGATCGTTCATCCGGTTAATGGTTTTAAGCAGCGTCGATTTGCCGCAGCCGGAAGGCCCGATAAACGCGGTTATCTCGTTTTCGGATATTGCAAGATTGACATTTTTCAAGGCCTGGTACGCGCCGTAATACAGTTGCAGTTCCGTTATATTGATTTTGTCCATATATACCCCGGTTTGTATCCGGCAGTTTCAAAACTAATCCTGGTTTGAAACCGCCCTGCCTCCTATTTTTTTTGCCCCCATGCCCGCAAGGGCGTTTATCCCCACAACCAGGACAAGAAGCACCACCGCCGTCGCGTAGGACTGCTTTATATGGAAACCCTCGCTGGAAAGGCTGTACATGTGGACCGCCAGAGTCCGCGCCGAGGCGAAGGGGCTGTCCGGCATTTTGGCCACTGTCCCGGCGGTAAAGATCAGCGCCGCCGTTTCGCCCACGATACGGCCTATGGAGAGGATCACCCCCGAAAGTATCCCCGGCATAGCCGCAGGCAGCACAATGGAAAAAATAGTCCTCAGCTTGCCCGCGCCAAGGGCAAAACTGCCTTCCCGCCAGGAATCGGGGACCGAAAGCAGCGCGTTTTCCGTCGTCCTCATAATAACCGGCAGCACCATGATCGCCAGGGTAAAGGCGCCCGCGAGAAGCGAATACCCCCACCCCAGAAAAATAACAAAAAGGAGCATGCCGAAAAGCCCGTAGATTATGGAAGGGATGCCCGCAAGCGTTTCGGCCGCGAGCCGCACTACAAGGATTAGCCTGCTCCCGCGCCGGGAATATTCCGCAAGCCAGATAGCCGCGCAGATACCCACAGGCACCGCGGCAAGCAGGGCGGCGAGCGTAATGACAACAGTATTTACCAGCGCGGGAAAAAGGGAAACATTCTCGCTTGTATATTTAAAAGAAAACAGATCAAGCGAAAGGCTGGGGACGCCCTTTACCAGTATATATCCAAACAGAAAAACAATAAGGGCAATGACAATCCCCGCCGACGCCGTCATCAATAATCTGAGGACAAGCGACAGGGGCCGGCCCCGGTAATGCCGCGAATGCCGTACCCGGCTCATCCTTCCGCCTTCCTTTTGCTAAGGGATAAAAGCACATTGATAGCCAGTATAAAGACAAAAAGGACAACCGCCGTCGATATAAGCGCCTCGCGGTGGAGTTCCGCGGCATAGCCCATTTCCAGTACTATGTTCGCGGTAAGGGTGCGCAGCCCCCGGAAGAGGCTGCCGGGAATTACCGCCTGGTTCCCGGCGACCATGATAACCGCCATAGTTTCCCCTATCGCCCGCCCTATGCCAAGGACCACCCCCGCCATTATCCCCTGCCTTGCCGCGGGGAGGACGACAAAAAAGACCGCCTGCTCATGGGTCGCCCCCAGGGCCAGAGCCCCTTCGTGGTAAGTTTCCGGCACGGCCCGGATAGACGCCTCGGATATACTAATAATAGTAGGAAGAATCATAAAGGCGAGGAGCAGGGAGGCGGTCAGCAGGCTTTTCCCGCTGCCGCCGAAGAGCAGGCGGAGGGCGGGAACCATAACCACAAGCCCGAAGAACCCGTAAATGATCGACGGGATTCCCGCGAGCAGCCCCACAGCCGGCGAAAGGAAGGCGTACAAACGGGCCCCGCAGAATTTCGCCATAAAGACAGCCGTAAACACGCCCAGCGGCACGCCGAAAACCACCGCCCCCGCGGTAACATAAATACTGCCCAGTATCATCGGCGCTATGCCGAACAGATCGCTTCCCGGCTTCCAGGTCCTGCCCAGGAGGAAAGCCCCGGGGCCGATCTTCCCGATAGTCGGAATCCCGTTGACAAACAGGAACAGGCATATCAGGATAACGCAGGTAATGCACACGCAGGCCGCCGCCGTAAAGATACCGCGCAGTATTTTTTCTTTCATCCGACTTTTACCTGGACAACAGCTACCTGGATACAGCGTCCCAGGTCCCGGCCTGGCCAAGATAGATCGCCTTCACCTGGTCCCTGCTCAGGCCGCCCAGGGGGTTCGCCTTGTTGACAATAACGGCAATGCCGTCAATCGCGATAACCGTGCCGGAAAGGCCCTTTTCTATCTCGCTGCTCCTCAGTTCCCGCGAAGCCATGCCGATGTCGCAGATCCCGTCGATAGCGGCGTTCATGCCCGTAGAAGAATCACTCTGCTGTATCTCGATGTTGGCGCCGGGGTTGATCTTCTCGTAAGCTTCCTTGAGTTTTTCCATCACCGGCGTCACCGACGAGGAACCGGCGACAACAACCCTGCCGGAAGGTATAGCGCTGACAAAGACGCCCGTATCCTCCCTGCGGACATAGCCGTTCGACTCGACCACGTTCTGCCCGTCGCGGCTCATGATAAAGCCCATAAAATCCCGCGCAGGGGCTTTCACCTCCCCTTTGGTGACAACGTAGAAGGGACGGGTAATCTTGTATTCCCCGCTCGCCGCAGTCCCCGCGCTCGGCGTAACGCCGTCTATCGAAAGCGCCTTCACCGTGTCGTTAAGGGAACCCAGGGAGATGTAACCTATCGCGTTTCTTTCGCCCGCAACAGAAGTCATCATAACAGCGGTATTGTTGGTAATTTCCGCCGCCAGGGTTATAGCGTCCTTCCGGTCCGCGTCAAGAACATCGAACAGTTCCGTAAACGCGCTCCTCGTCCCCGAACCGTCCTCGCGTGACATCACGATAATGCCCGCCGAAGCGCCCGCGTCTCTTTTCCCGCCCGCGAATACAGGCACTGAAATCAGCGCGATCAGTGCCAGCCCTGCAAACTTTTTCAAGTTCATAAACATTCCTCCATTGGTTTTAGTTTCTAAAACCAAGTTAAAGGCGGAATGTCAAATCCGTTACCCGGGCATTGTCAAATTTGTGTAAAGTTTGGAAGATTCAGGGCGCATCCGCCCGCGCCGCAGGGCCGGATGCGCCCAAATTGACAACCCGCGCGGCGAAAGGTTATCATGGCGGCTATGGAAGTACGAGTCAGATACGCGCCCTCCCCTACCGGGCTGCAGCATATAGGCGGGGTAAGAACCGCCCTTTTCAACTACCTCTTTGCCCGCTCCATGAACGGCAAATTCATCCTGCGCCTGGAAGACACGGACCGCGCCCGGTCGGATGAATCCTTTGTGCAAAATCTCTACGACACCTTTGCGTGGCTGGGTTTCCGCTGGGACGAGGGCCCTGATACCGGCGGGCCGTCGGCCCCCTATGTCCAGTCCGAGCGTTCCGCTCTGTACGGAAAGTACGCCGAAGAACTGCTTGCGAGGGGGGAGGCTTATTACTGCTTTTGCAGCGCGGAACGGCTTGAGAATGTCCGCAAAGAACGGGAGGAGGCGCGCGCGAAGGGAGGCGGGGCTTCCCGAGAATCGGGCTATGACCGGCACTGCCGCGGTATACCTGTTGAAGAGGGCCGCCGCCGGGCCGCCGCCGGGGAAAGCTGTACTATAAGGCTTAAGATTCCCCTGGGCGAAGACGGGGGGCCGGGGCCGGCCACTGTTTTTACGGACAGCCTTCTGGGCGGTATTGAATGGAAAAACGAAGACATTAACCCCGATCCGGTGCTGCTTAAATCCGACGGCTTTCCTACCTACCATCTGGCGAATGTCGTTGACGATCACCTTATGGGGATTACCCATGTGCTCCGCGCCCAGGAATGGCTTCCCTCAACCCCGCTCCACGTGATACTCTACCGGGCCTTCGGCTGGGAGCATCCGGTTTTCTGCCACCTGCCCATGGTCATGGGCCAGGACGGGAAAAAGCTCAGCAAGCGCCACGGCGCTACCAGCGTGGACGAGTTCCGCCGCCAGGGGTATCTTCCCGAGGCGCTGATCAACTATGTGGCGCTCCTCGGGGCTTCCTACGAGGAGGGAAAAGATCTGTACGCGCTGGAAGAACTGTCGCGGCGCTTTAGCCTGGAAAAGCTCAACAAGGCGCCGGCGGTTTTTGACTACAAAAAACTGGAATGGTACAACGGCCAGTATATACGCATGAAAAGCGACGAAGAACTTGCCGGCCTGACCCTTCCCCACGCTGTAAGCGCGGGGCTTTTCGGGACGCCCGGGGCCGGGCCGGACGCCTGCCAGAGGGCCCTTTACACGGCGGCTATGCCCCTGGTAAGGGAGCGGCTTGCCTTTCTCCACGAGGCCCCGGAAAAACTCCGCTACCTTTTCAGCGAACCGGAAATCCCGGCCGCGGAAGAATTTTTCCCCAAAAAGGCGGATCTTGGCGCGGCGGTAAAACTGCTCCGGCTTCGCCGGGAAATAACCGCCCGGCTGGCCGCAGGCAATGACGAGGAAGCGGAAGCGCTGGTCAAGGCAAAGGCCGGGCAAGAGGCGGTGAAGCTGGGCGACCTTATGATGCCCCTGCGGGTGGCCGTCACCGGTGCCCGGGTAAGCCCGCCCCTGTTCGGCTCGCTGCGGCTTCTGGGCGCGGAAAGGAGCCTGGCCCGTATAGACCGGGCGCTCGCGAAACTGGAAGGCCGGGACGGGGCCTGCTAAAAGATATGTTTTGGAAGATTTTACCGCAAAGTCGAATAAGTAAAATAAGTGGAAGAAGTAAGGCTAAAAAACTCCTTTTTCTTACTTTTTCGACTTCGTGGTGATTTCTTCTTTAATTTTCTTTAATTCGTCATATTGGTGGTTTAACCCAACCAATCCGTTAAAAAGAATAGCTCAGCAGGGTTTTTATAAAATAATTGTCCCGGTACTGGCCCAGCTCGCCGTCCCTGTCCCCGGCGAAGATTCCCCCGGAAACTTCCAGGGACAGGTCCCCTTT
>JAIRZS010000176.1 GCA_031267115.1 Treponema sp. | reverse complement strand
AACCGGTATCCCCACGAATTTTCCGGGGGCCAGCGCCAGCGGATCGGCATAGCCCGGTCCCTTTCCCTTAATCCCCAACTGGTCATGGCGGACGAGCCGGTCTCCGCCCTGGATGTTTCTATCCAGGCCCAAATTCTAAATCTCTTTAAGGATATTCAAAGGGAAATCGGTCTTTCCTACCTTTTTATCGCCCATGATCTGGCGGTGATCGAATACATATCCGACCGGATCGCGGTGATGTACCTGGGAAAAATCGTGGAAACTAGCGGCTACGAGGACCTGTACAAGCACCCCCTGCACCCCTATACCCAGGCCCTGCTTTCCTCGGCCCCCATACCGGATCCCAAGATCGAGGCGAAACGGCAGCGGATTATCCTTTCCGGCGACGTTCCTTCCCCCAACATACAACGGCCGGGCTGTTATTTCTACGACCGCTGCCCCAAGCGCATGGAAAAGTGCCAAACCAGCCAGCCCGAATTAAAACCCGTTTCGGAAGAAAACCGGGAACACCGGGCGGCCTGTTTTTTACATTCATAAATTCCAGGGCCATGGCCGCTGCGTATCCCAACTGCTTGCTCTGTCTGCATTTCAAAATTACCTGGGACCCCGCCTTCCCCCGGTCCTGCGGCGTATTCGGCATTAAATGTCAAAATTTACCCTCCGTGGAGGTGTTCCGCTCCACCGGGCAGCACTGCCCCGCCTTTCAGGAACGGCCCAAGCGGTAAATACCGCAAGTAAAGGCCCCGGACACGGAACCGCGCAAGGATGCCCCTGGAGCGGCGCGTAAACTCCGCGCAAGGGATAGGAGGGGCGTTAGTTCTTTGCGCGGAGCGCAAAGAATGGAGCGAAGCGGAACCCCGGATAGCCCGGTTTCCGGTGCTCCGCACCGGAAATGCGCCCATATGGTGCCGGGCACCTTTCGTACCTGTCTTGAATTTCACTTTTGCCAAACCTATGCTTTAAACGGTACGGCTGGCTTTTGAACAGGCCCGCCGGTTGCGGATACTAAATTCGGAGGAGAAAATTTCATGAAAAAGGTTCTTGCCGGGGAACGGATTCTGGGCATCCTGCTTTTGCTTGTTCTCGCGGCCTGTGCGTCCACAAAGGCGCCCGAGGTCTCGTACCCTGACTTTAGCGGAGCGGCGGTTTCGGTAAGCAAGTACGGCAACGTACTCACCGACATCAGCGCGGCGGCGCTTGAAGCCGCGGGCTACGAAATGGGCGATATCCTTGTTATCCAGTCGGAGGGCGCCGCCGAAGAAGCCCCCTATGTCAGCGCCTACAGCGATGTAAACCGGGGGAATCTCCTGGCCCGCAGCGATCCGGACTCGGGACAAATTGAACTGGCCGTTAGTTACGGAAACTTAAGCGAACGGCTCGGCATTGTTGCAGGCAGCGCCGTTACCCTTAGGATGGCGGACAAGGGCGCCTATCTCGGCGAATTTGAAATACGCCGTCTTGAAAAATCGGAGAATCGTTCCGATTACACCAGCGATGAGGTCTTTGCCAATTTCCGCGAAATTAGATCGGGTTCCATAAAGGCAAAAACGCTGTACCGGAGCTGCAACCCCATACTGGGCGACCCCCGCGCCCCCTACGCGGCGGCCCTGGCGGAGGCGGCGGGAATCAAAACCATTATCAACCTTGCGGACAGCGATGAGGAACTGGCGGAGCGGGGCCCTTCGTCTCCCTGGTACAACGCCCTTATCAAAAGCGGCCGTGTGGTCAACCTTAATATGGGTGTGGATTTTCAGAGCCGGGATTTTCCCGAAAAACTGAAACGGGGGCTCCAGTTTATAACCGCCAACGAAGGACCGTACCTTGTCCACTGCAACGAAGGCAAGGACCGGGCGGGCATAGTCAGCGCCCTCCTGGAAGTCCTTTTGGGGGCGGACCTTGCCGATGTTAAAACCGATTACATGGCAAGTTACGCCAATTATTACGGCGTTACGCCCAACGGGGCCCGTTATGCCGCCATATCAAATATCATTGTGGATATCTTAAAGGAAATGAACAACGGCGGCGCGGTAACCGACAAAAACCTCGGCCAGGTTGTGGAAAGGTATCTTACCCAAAGCGCGGGCTTAAGCGCCGAGGAAATCAGCCGGCTCAAGGCCCGTCTGAGGTAGCGTGCGCGGGGGCGGCGTCCTTTGTCAGCCGTCAAGGGGCGGCTTGTTCCCGTTTGCCGGGTTTTGCTTTGCCTTTTCGATCTCCTCAAGCCGCCGCCGCGCAAGTTCCTTTAGAATGTCCGGCGGCAGGGCTTTTAACATTGACTCGTTCCGTAAATGTCCTTTGGGCTTTTTATCCAAGGATTGATCTGACGCCATTATTATACTCCTCTATTTCGGCGGGCTCCGCGTCTCTGGCCGAGAAAATCCTAATCAACTCATCCCGGTAGGTGACCGATACGGTTACAAACCTCCCATTGATAAAACCGGTTATCGTGCCGGTAACCCTATATCTATCTTCGTCTAAAGAATTGTCCGCATCAAATGCCTCATAACTGAAAGGGTCGTCAAATACGCCGGCCGCTTCCTCAAAGCTGATTCCGTGCTTTTGTTGATTTAACTCGTTTTTTTCGTTGTTCCATATATACCTGTCTTTGTAAACCATGAATTCCGCCATACGCAACTCCACTTAATGTATAGGATACACCAAAACCCCGGTTATCGTCAAAGGCCGTTACCCTGCGGCCGCGGGGGTGACTGACACCCTGTGCCGGTTATTTGAGCCGCTACCTTTTTACGGTGGTTGCGCCGTTTGGGCCGTTGTCATAATAGCTGACGATTCGGGTGATGCCTTTCCAGCCGCACGGCATGGTGCGCCGGTCATAGTAACAGCGTTCGGTTTCAAAGGCCGGGGCTATTTTTGCCGCGCCGCCTTCATAGCCGCCGTCAAAATAGAGGGCAGCGGCGGGCAGCCTGTCTTTTACGGCGTTGTAGCGCTCTACGGCTTCCCTGCCGAAGAGGGTTTCGTTTTTGGACACGGCCTTGGCGCCAAGTTTGATGCCGAACACCATGGCAGACAGGGACGCCGAACCAAAACGCCGTGCGTTTTGGTTTTCGGCAGGGGGGCGGCGCTGAAACGGGGAAAACTCCCAAGGCGAAAGCCGCCGGCACGGAGGCCGGCTGTGATACATCCATGAGTTTTTGCGAAGCAAAAACTCAC
>JAIRZS010000174.1 GCA_031267115.1 Treponema sp. | reverse complement strand
CCTGCTGTTTCATCTTGAAGCCTGAGCCGGGCCGCATGGATTATCCGCAATTCCTCCGGGGCGGCCATAAGCCCCGGATCATTGAGTATCCTGGGATCGTTCATGTAATCCTGTACCGTCTTCATAATTCCAATACCTCCGCAGGCTTGTATATGCCTATACCCTGATAGCCTTCCCGGACGTTGACCCGCCTGACCCGCTCATCCGTCCAGGCCCTGGCTATGTGGGTGAAATTCAGGCTCACTATAAAGTCTAAGCCGTTGACCGTGGTAATCGCGATATGCGCCGCATCTATCGGGTGTGATTCCGGCACGGCCTTTTCCTGAATGTAAAGCGCCGCAAGCCGGGTTGTTTCGTCGGTTTCATAGAGCAGCTTGACCGAATAATCACGAATAAGGGCAAACATATTTCGTTGTTTTTCCTGATTCGGCTCACCGGCTATTTCATCCGTAGCAAGCGTTGATGTGAAAGGCTCATATTCCCCGGCTCTAAATCAAAAACCGCCCTGGCCTCTACTTTGTATTGCCGGTACTCCGGCGTTGTTTCCTGGCCGTAGTAAAAGCTGAACATCGTGGTCTCAAGATAGATTTTCGGTTTATCCATCCTCATGCTCCCTTTGTCTGGTATGGTCCGAGGCCACAGTTCCCTATGGCCGCCCCTACCTGTCTACCGGCCCGGCAAGGGAGGCGGCCCCGGACTTTATCGCCTGGCTATGTGCCCCGGAACATGGCCCTGGTCGTGGCGGCTCTCCGGGTGCAGTTTCCCCGGCTCCGGCTGTTGGAAGCGTTAACGGACGCCATAGAGCAGGAAATAATTTAGCCCCTCCGGGGGGAAGGGCTCCGGGGTTCCCGCCCTTCTCCCCTTTTTTGACAAACCTCCGGGGCCGTATGGCTCCGGTTACTAAACAACCCATGCAGGGGAACCCCCGACAAGGAGAACCTTATGGAAATGTACGATGAAATTCATGACCTGGCGGCGCAGGTCGGCGCGATGTCAATAGCCGTCTATGGTCTGAATAAAAAAGCTTGTAATTCCTTATATATAAAGAATTACAAGCCATTAGCAGGGACAGGACTCGAACCTGCGACCTCCGGGTTATGAGCCCGACGAGCTGCCAACTGCTCTACCCTGCGTCGTTGTTTAAACGTATTATTTTCTGTACAAAAAGTCAAGCGGTATCCGGCACAATTTGCGTGAAAAAAGCAGGAATTCCTTGCGTGTCCCGGTCCATCGCGGCGCTGCCGGGCGGGTTTTCCATCCCGGAAAATTGGAGGCCCCGCGAATCGGCGGAACTTTAAGCGGCAGAATCGGCGGCATTTTCCGGACGGATGGTCTGAAGGGCGGAAAACAGGGACGCGGCAACCAGCAGGACGGGGAAAATTACAGGCATTCCGGGGTTTATTACCATGAAGTTGTACATCCCATGGATGAGTACGGCAGTGACAAAACGGAAAACGCCCCGAAAGGGGGCGCTTTTAAAGCTGAATAAGGCAATACCTACCCGGCTCCCGCAAGCGCCGTGGAGGGGGGCGGCGGTAAACGCCCGCAATAGGGCGATGTGCAGATCGGCGGCGCCGTAAGTCGCGGTCTCGATTATGGCAAAGCCCAGGCCTGCCAGAAGACCTACTGCGGAGCCGAAATTTTCCGGGGGAAGGGCGGTTTTTTTCGCGAAACGGGCAAGGATCAAAGACAGGATAAAGAGGACCAGGAGGCGGCCCGTTTCCTCAGTAAGCGCAATCTGCACCACCAGCCCGAAGAAAAGCGATCTCAGATCAGGGGTACTGAGAGGCGGGAAAAAGCTCTGGAAAAATCCCGCGATAAGCAGGGCCAGGGCGCCGCTTAAAAGGCTGCAAAAAAACAGGGGAAGGGCGACAGGATACTTAACAAGACGGAACCATATAAAAACGCCAATCACAGGCAGAGCGGAAATAAAAATTAGAAGGAACAAAACCCACATTCTATCTATAAGAATATCACGGATACTGTAACTTCGGCAAGTAACGCGCGTTGCCTAAGACTAAACTTGACCCACGAAATTTTCCACCGCAAAGTCGAAAAAGTCGATGAAGTTTTTGCTCTCAGGTCTTTTCTTTGACCTCTTTCTTCGACTCCTTTGCGGTATCCTCTATAAATTACTTAATTGTCGCTGTTCTTTCCTTTCTTTTCTTATACTTATTCGACTTCGTGGTAAATCTTCGCGTTATAATATAATTATTCCCCGAATTGTGGGTCAAGAATAGAGCAGATCTCCGGGGTATTAAACCAGACTTTCGAATAACAATGAAAAATTTTCGCGTTTATCCCGCTGCGCGGCGTTCTATTCCCCGCCCGAGGTTCGCGGCTTTTTTGCCCGCGCCGCCTTCGGTCTGCTGTCTTTGCCGCCGTCCGCGGGAATCCGCCCGCCGCTTTTGTTTGCGGGGGCCTCGACGGAATCGCCCCCGGCATCCGCCGCTTCGTCCTGCAAGGCGGGATAGTCCGGCGGGACCGGCGGCAATGGCGCGGATGCGGCCTCCGCCGGGGCGGGACTCCGGGCAGCAGCCTCGGCTCCGGCTTTCCGGTCAAGCTGGCGCAGGCGGTAGAGGGAGTACAGTTCTTTCCCCCTGTCGCTGATCTGCCAGATTTCCTCGCTCCCGTTGCTGATATACTGGACAAGGCGCAGCGAGTGGAGATCGGTCATGATCTTTTTGATAGTGTTTGACGGGGTCGGGTAATCCTTGCGGATAACGCGGGAGAGGTCCGGATTCAGAATGCTCCCCAAAAAGCGGGAAATTTCGGAAGTGCTCTTTCCCAGATAAAGTTCGGGAACCAGCAGCTTAAAGAGTTTGAGGAAACGGCACTCAATGGTATTTTCCCAATTTTCGCCGCCGTTGTAGAAAAAGCTCAAAGATATCTGGTTGGCGGCAAGCGCTTCCAGAGTACGGCGCGTCCGCTTTTGCAGGCGGCTGCGCCCCCCGCCGCGAACGGCAAGCTGGCGGCGGAGCTCCTCGTTCTCCGCCATAAGGCGGCCCAGGGCATTGGCCGTTTCAGGGGCGGCCCGCTCCGATCCGGGTACCCAGCCGCCCGCCGGGCTAAGGGCCAGTTCGCGCGAAAGCAGTTCGCGGGCATTCTGTTTCAGGTCCTGCATGTTGAGCCATTCGCTATAAGGATGGCTTTTCAGTTTTTCCTTGAATTCATTCAGGGCGACGGCAAGCTTGCGTTCCTTGTCTTTTTTCGCGTCTTTCCATCGCGCCTTGCCGGAAATGATCAGGGCCAGAACCGGGACATGCGCTTTGATCGCCTGGGCGTATTCTATCTCCGTAGAACTTGCCCTTCCGCCCAGCCCTTCCGGAAGCTTCCCGTATCTGTGCGCGATCAGCGAAACAAAATAATCACACTCCGCGATGTTCTTCTTGATAACCTGCCATCCGGTCTTTTCCGTGATATCCACAGAATCCATACAGACAGGGATATGCCCCAGATCAAAAACAATACGGCACAGCGCCTGGCGCTCGTTCTTTAAATCGTCCATCGTGGAACTTATAAAGATATGGTACTTCTTCGGCATGAATTACTTTATTACCTCTTCTTCTAATTTTTCTAATTGATCAACAAGGGCCTGCTGCCAAACAACGGCCCGCCTGCCGCCCCTGTATAACTCCGATACTCTTACGAAAGTATAAACTAAAGTAAAAAAAATTGCAAACCACCCCTCCCGGCTACAGTAATTT
>JAIRZS010000122.1 GCA_031267115.1 Treponema sp. | reverse complement strand
ATCTTGGCCCCCAGCACGCCCTCCTCCGGTTCCGGCCGCTTATCGGCGATATAGGTCCCGCTCCCCACCTGGGTGGCCAGGATTCCCCGGATCTCCAGCTCCCCGTAGGCCCGGGCGATAGTGTTGGGGTTGATTTTCAGGTCCACCGCCAGGGCGCGGATGGTCGGAAGCCTGTCCCCGGTCTTGAGTCTGCCGGAAAGCACCCCGTTTTCTATCTGGCGGATGATCTGCCGGTACACCGGCGTACCGCTGGTCTGCTCCAGGGTAAAACTGACGCCCTCCGCCGTATTTGTACTATTCATCTAGTACAATCGTAAATGAACTAATACAATATGTCAATAGCTGCTTCAAAAATTTGAAAGATTGTGTATTTTTTTGGGCGCATTCCCGCGCCTGCGGCGCGGGAACCGGGCTATCCGCTTGTATCTTTTGCCCGGTAAACCGGACAAAAGGCCTTGCGCGAAAGCGCAAGAACTCCTATCCCTTGCGCGGGCGAAAGCCTTCGGCTTTCGCCCCTGGAGTTTCACGAAGTGAAACTCCAGGGGCGGCTTCCCAAGCGGTTTTGATTTTGCGGAGTTTGCGCTGCGCGCAAACTCCTGGGCATCCTTGGGCGCGCGCGCGGGCCGTAAGACGGAAGCCTTACGGCCTTGGCTGTACGGTGATTTTTACGCTTGAAATGCTGAACCCTTTTTTGCCGCTGGATACCGGCGGAAAAAAGTGCAGCCGGGCCGGCACGGGGCGCAGTAAAGCAGCCCGCCAAGGGCTGTTCTGTCAGCCGATGTAATACACGCCCGGCGCGCAAAAAAAGCTGCCGTACCCAAAAAGGGAGGCCGGTTGTGATACATCCATGGGTTTTTGTGGAGCAAAAACTCACAGCCCAGAAACGGCAGGGATGCCGTTTGCCGGCGCAGCCGGGCCGGCAGGAGGCCGGCGTCAACTATTCCCTGGGGGTTTGTGGTAAACCGCCGAAGCGGTTTACCTTCGCAAAACCCTGAAGGCGAAAAACGGCAGGGATGCCGTTTTTCGCCCGCGCAAGGGATAGAAGCGGTATCCTTTTTTGCCGTAGGCAAAAAAGATACAAGCGGATAGCCCGGTCCCCGGCCTGAAGGGCCGGGGATGCGCCCATCTCCGACTGGAGATGCGTACAACCTTTACCTTACAGCACAGCCTCGAAGAGGCTGATGCGCCCAGCTCTGTATAGAGAGATGCGCCCATATAGAGATGCCGCATAGTTCTTACCGGGGCCGTAGGCGGCGCTGGGGGAAGGTGGTAGCATAAGGGGAAGGAGAACTTATGAAAGGGCGGTTTCTTTTTGCGGTATGGCTGTGCCTGGGGGCCCTGTTTCTGGGAGCTCAAACCCCGGATACCTTTGAACCTAACGATTCTTCCTCCGACGCCCGTCTCCTTGCCGTGGGCGGTAGATACGACCTTTCCTTTACTTTGGACGATGAGGACTGGTTCAGCTTCCGGCTTTCCCTGCCGGGGATAATCCGCGTCGGCACCGAGGGGGGCCTGGACACCCAACTGAACCTCTACGGCCCCGGTTCCAGTTCGACGGAGATTGCTTCGGACGACGACGGGGGGGATGAGTATAACGCGCGGATCACCAAGTATCTGGAGGCCGGCGTTTATTATGTCCGGGTTTCTCCCTACGACGGCGGCGATCCGGGCCCCTACAGCCTGGTCCTGGAGGCCTTGGATATTAAGGCGGATTCCGGGGAACCCGACGACAGCCGGTCCCAGGCCGGGACCTTTAGTACGGCCCGGCAGCCGCTGGATTTGACTCTTTTTCCCGGCGGCGACCAGGACTGGTTCAGGATCGATTTTGCTTCGTTCCAGTACCGGGCCGGGGAGGTTCTTTCCCTCTATACTTCCGGGGATATTGATACCTACATTGAACTGTACCAGGGGGACCTGCTGCTCGCCGAAAACGACGACAGCGAAGGCAGCGAAAACGCCAGGGTGACCTTCCTCCCCGAAAGGGGGAAGGAGTATTACGTCAAAATCCGCGGCTATGATGAGGCGGTGGTGGGGGAATACGCCCTCTGCGCCGAAACGGCCAGCGTAGAATTCGACCAGTACGAGCCGAATAACACGGCGGCCCAGGCGACGGCTGTATCCATCAATCAAACCCTGTCCGGCAACGCCCTGGCGGATTACGATACGGTCGACTGGTTTACCTTTTCCGTAACCCAGCCGGGGACCTACGCCGCGGGCACCACCGGGGGAATGGATACGGTCATCACCCTCTACGACGACCGCGGCCGGGAGATAGGGGACGACGACGACAGCGGAACTAATGAGAACGCCCTGGTTGAAATAGACCTGGAGCGGGGAACCTACAAGGCCCGGGTTTCCCTGTACGGCGGCGGCTACGGGGAATACTCCTTCTTCGTCCGCCGGAGGTAAGGCGTCCGCCGGAGATACGGCGGGCCGGGAACAGGGAGGCTTGTCCAATTCCGCATAAAGGGCTTCGATCTTCTACTATTTTCAAACCCCGTGTAGTATGATGGTGGTTAAGGAGTTTTAGGATGTCTGATGAATCCGGGGTTTTCGTTGCGT
Source organism: Treponema sp. (assembly GCA_031267115.1). Taxonomy (GTDB): domain Bacteria; phylum Spirochaetota; class Spirochaetia; order Treponematales; family Breznakiellaceae; genus JAIRRR01. The sequence goes on along the minus strand of JAIRZS010000122.1, from coordinate 292 downwards.
GGGACGATAAATATTCAGTGGGGATTCCCCTGATCGATGAACAGCACAAAGAATTGATCCGGCTTACCAACGAGCTGTACCAGGGCTGCCTGGCGGGGGACGACGGGGGCCGTGAATTTTTCTTTACCGCGGTCCACGGGGCCATGGATTATGTGAAGTATCATTTTTCCGCGGAAGAAAAGATGCTGGAAAATGTCAACTACCCCCGTCTGGCGGAACACCGGAAGCGGCACGAAGACTTCGTCCTTAAAATGGTGGAGGATGTAAAGAGCTTCCAGGGGGGCAGGAAATT
>JAIRZS010000112.1 GCA_031267115.1 Treponema sp. | reverse complement strand
CACGCGCAAGGGATTGGAGCGGTATCCTTTTTTGCCGAAGGCAAAAAAGATACAAGCGTAAAGCCCGGTTTCCGGCGCGGAGCGCCGGAAATGCGCCCAAATTACGGAAAATCTTCGCTAATGCTAATCGAAGTTAAATCGCCGATTCCGCGGCGTCCTGTGAGGCTTGGCGGATATAGCCCGTAATGCTATATTAGCAATACCAGCCATGAACCGTATCAACAAAATCCGTGACCAGATAGAGCTTGCCATTGAGATTGGCCGGGACAGCGGGGTCCCCATGCTGCTTATCGCCAATCCGGGGCTGGCCAAGTCGACCGTTGTGGCCAATTGGGCCGCCCGTAATTCCTACCATATAGAAACGCTTGTCGGGTCCCGGTATTCCCAGGAAGAAATACTGGGTTTCCAGGTCCGCACCGAAGACAGGGCCACGGGGGAATTCCGGCTTGAGATTTTGGAACCGCACTGGTACCGGACTGTCTTTGAAAAGGCGGCGCGGGGGATACCGTCGCTGCTTTTTCTGGACGAGATCAGCACGGCCCAGGAGAATGTCCAGGGCGCCCTTTTGCAGCTTATCTTCGAAAGGACTATAGGCCACGGGAAAAAGCTGCCCGAATCCGCCCTGGTGCTTGCCGCGGCGAATTACAAACAGAATATCCCCTGGCAGTTCAACATGATGGCGCCCATGCTGAACCGTTTTTGCATTGTCAACCTCTGCTACGAAGGCAACGACAGTTTCCTCAACGAGTTCCTCCAGAACCCGTCCGACTGGGGCAGGGGGCTTCCGGCTTACGGGGGGCGGCATATTACGGCGGAAGACCGCGCCCGGCTGGCGTCGGGCCTCAAGGCGATGTTCCGCGCGCTTCTTTCGGCATTCGAGGAAACGGACAGCGCCGGGGGGGAAAAGTACTACGCCATGGACATCAACAACCAGGTCTACAACAATATGTACGAGGGCAATACCCGCTATGTTTATAACTTTATCTCCGGGCGCACCCTGTCCTACCTGTCCAGGATAACCCTGTCTTTCCTGCGGAAGGGCCTCGTGTTCGGGGAGCGCGGGAAAGAGATGCTCAACATGGTTTTCGGCCTTGTCGGTATCGGCACCAATACCTTTAATGAAAAGCAGCAGCAAAGCTATCTGCGCAACGTGGAGACGCTTTACGCGAAACTCTATACCGCGCTTGGAAGCGGGGAAAAAGACGCCGCGCCTGCCGCGCCCCTTGATTTTACGGGCAGGGAAGTGGCCGACGCGATCCAGGAATGGGTGCTTTTCCGGGAATCCTCCCTGTGGAGCGCCGCCGGCGATCCCAATCTGGGCGCCCTGGCCGCCTATATCAGGGAGGCGTACAGCGCCGCTCCGGAGGCTGTCGAGGCGCTCAGGCAGAGGAACGCCCGGAACAAGGCGGACCGCTACCGCTTTTCCAACGACATGCAGCGCCTGGAATACCTGATCGCGCTGCTGGAAGAGGAGGACGCCTGCGCGGCGGCCCCCGCCCCGGCGGAACAGGCGGCCCTTGCCCCGCTCCGGGATATCCGGGACGCCTACGCGGGCGCGTTCAGGGAGGCCGCCCAGGCAATGGCGGCGGAGATCCGGTGATCGCCGGCGGCCGGGGAAACCCGGTGGGCGGGCAGGAAAAGGAGGCGCTCCGCTCCCTCATCGGGACATTCTACCCGGCGGACCGGGATTGGGAGCCGGCGCGGTACCGCCCGGTCAACGAACTTCTCAAAAGGCTCAATATCAGCATCACCTACATAAAAGGCCGGAGAAATACCGCCGTAAATTTCAAAGCCCCCTTGAGTTTTTCCTACCGGGCCATGCGGGGGGAGTACTGCGTCTATCTCAACCCCGGCGTCGATCCCCAGACCAGGATGATCCGGGATCTCCACGAAAAGGGGCACATACTTTTTAACCACTACCAGAGGCCCAGGGCCCACCGCGTCCAGTTCGAAACCTTCTTCCGGAACAACCTCCACTCGATACTGGCCCGGCTTCCCCCGGAACGGAACCTCCTGGCGAAACTGGGCGTCTATTCCACCTACATTTACAACAGGTTTTCCGAAATCGCCCAGGCAATGGAAATCAACAGCAAGCTCTTTAAAGACGACTGGAACGACGCGCTCCCCTTCCTTCTCCGCTGCCGTTTTTTCCGGGAACTTGAAGCGCCGGTCTTTACCGGAAAAGACGCGATGGAACTGCTGCGGAAACTGGAAAGCCGGAAATTCCCCTCTCCCGATAGGTCCGCCGGAGTCGCCGGAACCGCGCCCCCGGGCATTTCCGCCGCCGCGAATCCGTCCGGCGCCGTGTTCGAGGAATACCTCTACCCAAAACCCTCCTGGCCCCAGGGGCTTGACTGGATAAGCTATATGTCCTTCCTCTGCCTTGAGTACTCCTCATTCATGGACGCGCTGGCAGGCAGCCCGGACAGGAAGATACGCTCGTCGGATATCAGCGCCTATAACGCCGGGCAGGAGATGGAAGACCAGATCCGCGAACAGCACGAAAGCGCCGTAACGGCTTTCCAGGACAGGGACGAGGCCCCCGCCGAAGACGGCGAGCCTCATCCGGGAAGGAGCGCGGCCTTTACCAATGCCCGGATATCCCGCTCCGTCACCGAATGTAACGACACCTACGATCTGCTCGGCATACTGCGGGAGAGGAGCCGCAGCCTCAGCAAAAGCCGGCTTTACACGGACCTGCTTTACAATACCAACCGCAACAAGTTCAACGCCGAAACCCTGATCCCCCGCCGCCGCCGGAACGAGGCGTGGACGCAGAACAGCGTCTGCATACTCCTCGATGTTTCGGGCAGCGTTCCCGCATCTTTCGTCAGGCAGGTAGTGGGCATCATCATCCAGGCCGAAGGGTCCTTTAACAAAAGGCGGAGCCGCCTGGTTTCCTGGTCGGACAGCCTCCGGGACGATGTCCCGCTTTCCGCGCTCAGAACCGTCTCATCAGGAGGCGGCACGGTCCTGGGCAAGGGCATCGAATACTGCAAGCAGTACCTTGGCGAAGATTCCAGCTTTTTCATCATCAGCGACTTCCAGGACGATCTTTGCGACTGGCTTGACGCCGCCAAAGACATTCCGGGAAGGAAAACCGCCATAGGCTACGGCAAAGCGGGACGGGACATTTCTTTTGAACAGTGGTTTTCCGCCATAGGTTCCAGCGCCGCTTACCGCAAGCGCCCGGTAGAGCCCCGGGAATTCTGCGCGGTCTTCGACGCCGTCCTCATCCGGGCAGGATAGCGGGCGCGGTTTCCTCAAAGGGGGGAAGCCTCCCCCTACGGGCGTAACACGGTTACGCCCTACCCCCTCTGCGGGGCTCTGCCCCGCAACGCCCCCATTCCTGGCGGGGCGGCACCCCCTATGCCTGGCCCGCGCTGCCCAGGACGCTTACATTCTTGTGCGCGTAGAGCTTTTTCAGCTCGTCGCGGGCAGGCCCCAGGTACTTGCGGGGATCGAACTCATCGGGTTTTTCGGCGAAAACCTTGCGGATCATGGCGGTCATGGCAAGGCGGCCGTCGGAGTCGATGTTGATCTTGCAGACCGCGCTTTTGGCGGCTTTGCGGAGCTGTTCCTCGGGGATACCCACGGAATCCTTCAGCCTGCCGCCAAACTGTTCTACGATCTTTACATACTCAATGGGGACCGAGGAAGACCCGTGAAGCACAATGGGAAAGCCGGGAAGCTTTTTCTCGACCTGCTCAAGGATGTCGAAGCGCAGCTCGGGCGGGATCAGGATGCCGTTGGCGTCCCGCGTGCACTGTTCGGGCTTGAATTTGGTCCTGCCGTGGCTTGTCCCGATAGAAATAGCCAGGGAGTCGACCTTGGTCTTGCCCACAAAGTCCTCCACTTCCTCAGGCTGCGTGTAATGGCTCTTTTCGGCGGAAACATCGTCTTCCACCCCGGCGAGAACCCCCAGCTCCCCCTCGACCGTAATGTAATCTTTCTGGGAATGGGCAAATTCGCAGACTTTCCTGGTCAGGGCCACATTTTCATCATAGGGGAGGTGCGAGCCGTCGATCATTACCGAGGAGAACCCTGTTTCTATGCAGTCCTTGCAAAGCTCGAAACTGTCCCCGTGGTCAAGGTGGAGCACGATAGGAATATCACAGCCCAGCTCATGGGCGTATTCCACAGCGCCTTTAGCCATATTCTTAAGCAAATTCTGGTTGGCGTACTTCCTCGCGCCGGAAGATACCTGGAGGATCACCGGCGATTTGGTCTCTACACAGGCCTGGATAATGGCCTGCATCTGTTCCATATTGTTAAAATTGTACGCCGGAATAGCGTAGCCGCCGGAAACAGCCTTTTTAAACAATTCTTTGGTATTTACCAGGCCCAACTCTTTATAACTGGTCATTCAGCGCTCCTTGCTTCGTTTTTATAACGGAATTTATCGAAAACATTCCAATCGGAACAGCTTTCTTTTTAAGTATAAAGAAAAAACAGCGCGTAGACAATACACCGGGGAGTCACGTAAAATAGAAACAATGGGGAAAAAACGCGTTATCATCCCGGCGGCTATTGTCCTTGTTCTGGCGGCGATCTGGTTCGGCATCGGTTCCTTTCTCTCCCGCCCCCCGGTACTGGTAGTGGAAGACCGCGTCTTTGAAGCGCTCTACGGCCCCTTCAGGCTCAGAAAAAAGCAATTCCTCCTCTCGCTCAGGCTGGAGCGGCCCCTCAAGATAGTCAGGATAGAGGAAAACGCCGGGGACGACGTTGCGGTTTTCACGGTGGAATCCGCGGCGGAAAACCCCTACTGCGTCATTTTCGCCGCCCGCTATTACAACGCGGCCCGGCGCTACAGCCGGGAGTATCCGGAGATTCCCGTCGGGGTTTTCCGGGGGCGCGGCCAGGATCCGGGGGCCGGAGACGCGGAGGGCCTTAAAATAATCGGCACCAACCAGAAACTCGACCTTTACCGGGCGGGCCGCCTGGCCGCCTTGCTGGTACCCCCCCCGCCGCCTTCCGAAGAAGAAGACGCCCCCCCGGAGGAGAGGATTCCGGCCATCCTGGTTTTTCAGGACGAGTACATTTCCAACGATCAGCGCGAGGCCTTCAAAAGGGGGCTTGAGGACGAGGACAACCAGTCAAGGCCCCGTTATCTGATCGGGTCCTCCCAGTACCAGAGCGGGATGCCCTGCGACGCCGCGGTTATTTACGGGGCGGCCCCCGGCTTTTCCGAGATGCCCGGCGAAATACCGGGGGTGCTCTTTTCCTGGCTCGACCCCGCCCTGACCCCGCTTAAGATCAAGGCCCTCTTTGACGATTCCCCCCTGGCCCTGGCCCCGGAACTGGTCCCCCTCATAAAGGGAACGGAAAACGAGGAAGATAATAACGGAAAAATCTTAGAAATACCTTCAGAAATTCAGATTTTAAGCCGAAGATTAACAGAAAAGCAATTGTTGGAAAAAATGAAAAGCGCCGCCGCCGCGGAGCTTCCCTGACTTTCAGGACCGGGAATACGGCCAATATGCCTCCAAAGGGAGGGTTTGACAAAGGCGGCGTTAGGAAATATAATATGATTGACCTCTTTTTAAGACAAAGAAAGGAGTAGACGATGAAACAAGGCAGTTTCAGGGCTTTCTGGTTAATACTTATGACAGCCGTAGCGGTTTCTTTCACTTTTAGCGATGAAAACACATCCCAGCTTGAATCCGTAATTCTGGATTCCTTTGACGGTGATTCGGGGTATACCTGGAAGATCCAGGGGAGCAAATTCGCCACCCATCTCGAGGATGAAGATTTCCCCAAGATAACTTACGCGGCGACCTGGCCCACCCAGATTTTCGGGCAGAACGAAGACGGGAAAGAGCTAAAGAGCCTGGGTGTCTGGGGAAAGTTTGATCGCCGGGGTTATAACTGGATCGATATTTACCCTACCGGCGGCAATGCCGATGGCGGCGGGGAATCGGACGAAGACGAGCCCGCCGAAATCCCGATGCCCGGTCGTTCCCAGATACTGGATGTCTGGGTATGGGGTTCCAATCTGAATTTCCAGCTGGAAGCCTACGTGCGGGATTACCGGGGAATTGTCCATATGATTCCCATGGGGTCCATCCACTTTACCGGGTGGAAAAACATGAAGGTAAATATCCCCAGGACAATTCCCCAGTCCAAGCGTATCCTGCCCCGGCTTACCGGCCTGACTTTTGTCAAATTCCGGATATGGACCGGGCCTATAGAACTGGTAAACAACTTCTATATCTACTTTGATCAGTTAAAACTGCTGACAGATACCTTTGAAACCCATTATGATGGCGAAGAACTGGCGGATCCGAAGAAGATACAGGAATTCTGGTCCGGCGGCGATAATAATTAAGGAGGCCATGGATGAAACGAACTATTTTTGCAATTGTATTGCTTGCCGCTGGCGCTTATATATACGCGCAGAATGCGAATGCCGGTGATCCCGATCCGGAGGCCATAGGAACCGAGGAAGCCCAGCAGGAGATAAAAGAAATCTCGGTTGATAAATTCGAGCACGAAGGCTACTGGACCTCCTATATGTCTTCCGACAGCGGGTATGCCACCACAAGGCTCTTCGAAGGAGGGCCAAGGGACAAACAGCCCATAGAGGACGAACAGGACCAGAACATTCCGGACAAATTCGTACTCGGTACCCGCATTGATTTTCTGCGCCGGGGCCATACAAGCTTTATCCTCCGGCCAAACCGCCCCATCCCTATCGAAGGGATCACCAAGACCATTTCGGTCTGGGTAGTGGGCCGTAACTTTAAGCATTCCCTTACCGTGCTTGTCGAGGATTTCTTTGGCAAGCCCTACGAGCTTTACATGGGTAATCTGAATTTCCAGGGCTGGAAACAACTGAGGGTGGCAGTCCCCCCGCAAACGGAAGACGGTACTTCCGGCATAGTCCAGAGGAACTACCACTACAACAGCCAGCTTGGCATCAAGGTACGGGGTTTCCGCGTTGACGTGGACCCCATGGAAGCTTTGGGCAGCTATTATGTCTACCTTGACGATCTCCGGGCCGTAACCGATCTTTTTGCGGAGAACAACCGCGACGAAGACGACATGAACGACAACTGGTAAAACGCCGGCAGCACGGACCCGGACCAGGCAATTTCAGGCCGAAGTCGAAAGTCCGGTCCGTGCGTGCGGCCCGGCCAAAAAACCCAGGCGCGGCTGCTACTTCCCGATAACATACACAAAACTGTTTCCGCGCTTGCCCTTCCGTTTCAGTAATTTCATCTTGTGCAGCACGTAGAGCGTCTTGCGCGCGCTTACCGTGTCTATCCGCGCCTTTTCCGCCAAATCCCGGACAGTAAATTCCTCCCCCTTTTTGAACGGCGCAAAACGGCGGTAATCGCGCGGCTTTTCAAGGAGGATAGCCTCGTGCCATGCGAGGAGTTCCTTGTCCCTGATACTTGCGCCTCTGCGCCGCCAGGAACCCCTGCCGTCGGCAACGCGCTTTTCCGTAACGTCCACCAGTGCAAGTTCGACGGACAGGCCCGGGACCAGGGGAAGTTCCGGCGCGTAAAGCAGGCTGCCGAAAAGGTCCCAGACCGTGCCGGAACGGGGACTCTTGCGGCGGCGGACAAGGGCGCCCGCCTCATCGTAAAGCTCAATGTACTTGCTCAAAATAATAGGGTGGACGATTTTTACCCTGAACCGGGCCGCAAAGGCGGGGATTTTCCGCTTCAGGGGGCCGAAGCTCCCGGTCTGGACCTCTATGATCTCGCCGCTTTTGCCGACGCCGTCGCAGACAAACCCGCTTATCTCCTTCTCGATAAGGTCCCCGGACGCCGCGTAGCGGAATTTAAGGGAACGGTGGAGGCTGCTTTCCCGCTCAACCCCAATTCCGGCCTCCGCCCGCCGTTTTCTAGAGGCGGGCAAGGGGGCCAAGCTCCTCGGCGTCCAAAAGCTCAAGGTAATGCAGCGTCTCATTGCCCCCCCGGTTCTCGTTTACCTTGATCCGGTAAACCCGGAAAGCGATCATCCGGCTTGTGGGGAGGGGCAGGCCGAGGCGGCGGCCGTTAATATCGACAATACTGTTCAAGGGCAGCTTTTCGGGGATCTCCTGGACATCCCCCTCGGGAAAAACGACAAAGTAATCGTTCATGAACATAGGAGAATCATAACCCGCCGCCCCGCTTAAGGCAACAGGACGCTGCGGGACAGGCGATCTAACTTCGATTTGACATTACCGGAGATTTTCCGTAATTCGGGCGCATTTCCGGCACTCCGCGCCGGAAACCGGGCTATCCGCTTGTATCTTTTTTGCCTCCGGCAAAAAAGGATACCGCTTCTATCCCTTGCGCGTCCCATAGTGGAGAATTTTACCGCTATTTATTTACCGCAAAGTCGAAAAAGTCAAAGAAGCGGGAGTATGGGTCTGACCCCGGCTGGTAAATGCGTTAAATATGGGGGTATGGGTCTGACCCCTATCCCTATATTTAGTACCGGACGACAAAACGATAAATTTGGCGCCAGGCGTCATACTAATCTTCTTTTTTGAAGGTTTCGTTGATCGCGGCGACAATATTCCGCTCCAGCCTCATTTTCAGATCCTGCCTGTCGCTCAGCTCGCTGAGCGCGGCCGATCCCGGCTCGGCAAACAGATCCGAAATTTTAACCTCCAGGGCGTTCGCAATCCGGTTGATGTTCTCCGCGGAGGGGAAACGCCGGTTTATCTCGATATTCCCTATCAGGGTGGTGGAGCATCCGACTTTTTCGGCCAGGGCCATCTGGGACAGGCTGAGAATTTTGCGGAATTTTTTCATGTTTTTCGCCAGCAGCACCCGGCAATCGTCCATATTTTATGCCTTCTTTAACGGAAAAAGATCCCCGGAAAAATTCCTGAACAGAGGGCCGCCCCGAAATGCCGGTTTCGGGGCAAAAACTTCCGGGCACTTTCTTTCTCTCATAGTTGATTCTCTTTAGAGAGAGACCCTCATCAATAACCATAAGGCGTTGACAATTATTACTTTTAGGCTATAAAATTGAATCTGGAAATTCTTTAAGAATTTCGAAGCCCATA
>JAIRZS010000114.1 GCA_031267115.1 Treponema sp. | reverse complement strand
CTCCGCATAGAATTACAACAGGGAAAGATAGACAATCCCTGGTTTCCTGATGTTTTACAGCAGGAGATGGAAATCGATTACAGGATAAACCCCGACAACGCTCTCCATGTCTGGGGCGGGCAGCCCCGCAAGCAGGGCGATAACGCCGTCATGTCCCGCGTGGCAATCCGGGCGGCCATGAACCGGACGGCGGAAGAGACTGAGCCGGACGAAGTTGGGGTCGATGTGGCCCGGTTCGGGGACGACAATACCGAGATGTATCGGCGGCACGGGGCAAAGGTAGTTAATCACCGGGAATACCGGAAACAGGACACCCAGTTTATCGCGGAAGCGGCGTGGGACTTTGCGGGCCGGGATTACAAGGTTGCCATAAAGGTGGACGAAGGCGGCCTGGGGGCCGGCGTGGTGGACCGGCTGCGGGCTTTGGGCGCCCAGGTGGTCCCGGTTAATTTTGGCGGCCTGCCGGTGGACAAAAAGAAATACACCACGGCGGCGGACGAAATGTATTTTGACCTGCCTATTAACGAAATACAAATACCCAACGATCCCGATCTGATGAAAGAGCTAAGCGGCAGGCTGTACGGATACGACAAAATAGGCCGCAGGAAAATCGAGAGCAAGGATGACTACAAGAAACGGTTCGGGAAAAGCCCGGATAAAGCCGACGCGCTGGTGCTGTGCTTTTACCGGCCTCACCGCGGGGGCGGCGTGGGTTTTGCGCCGATATTAGGGGTTTAAGACGGCTTATTTGGATTTTTGGGCCGTGCCTATGTCGAGTTTATCAAAAACCCGGATGGTTTTAGCGACGGCCTTGACGGCGCGCTAAACGATCTTTGAACAGTCTGTTATAAAACAGGGTATAATTTAGCTATAGGAAGGTACAGGGAGGATAAAAAACAGTGGAAGAATTATCACCAAGGCAAAAGGAAATACTGGCCTACATAATCGACTACCGCCAGCGGAAGGATATTTCTCCTACTTTCAGGGAGATAGCCGAGGGCGCGGGGCTGTCGCTTGGTTCGGCAAGGGCGCATATCCAGGCATTGAGGGGCAAGGGCTACATTGCCTGGGACGACAGGGCGGCCCGATCCATACACATTATTAAGCAGGCGGTTAGGTAGGTATCATTTTGCTGGCATTAGCAAGATGATACTGGATTATTCGTATCTGCGTATGCCGACATAGCTATGTTCGAAGAGAAATTATGAAATTGTTAGAAAATTTTGTGTGGTTCTGGAAAGAGAGTAAAAAATTCACCGGTTACAGTTGGCCTCGGCTTTTTATTTGCGGTATCTTGCCTTGCTTTCGGTTTTTAGAAGGCATGAAGAAAGGACGATAATCAACGAATAGCCACCCCGCACACCTGTGCGAATTGACAAAAAAAATTTTGTGCCGTATGTTCCGGGTATGCCGGTCAATAATACGTGCGCGGAGTATACCGCATGGCAGGAACGATGGAAACTGGTACGGGATGTGGTATCCGGCGAAGAAGCTGTCAAAAACGCCGGGACAACCTATCTTCCCCGCCCGAATGGACAAATAGATGACGAATACACCCGTTATAAACAGCGGGCGCATTTTTTCGACGGCGTGGGCCGCACTGCGGAGGCATTTTCCGGGAACGTGTTTAGCAAGGAACCCGTCCAGACCGGCGACGTGTCGGACGAATTCGCCGCCATACTTAAAAACGTGGACGGCGCCGGGCGGAGCCTCAGACAGTTCTCCGAGGATGTGGTTTGGGATGCCATGCAAACTTACCAGGGGGCTATCCTGGTTGACTACTCCCCGGCCCCGGAGGAAAAGAGCGAGGCGGACACGGCGGGAAACGGCTACCGGGCCTATATGCGCTGGTATAACGCAGAATCGGTGATTAACTGGCGGCGGGAAGTCCGTAACGGGCGGACGGTCCTTACCCTGGTGGTCCTGAAAGAGCCGTATGAGTATTCCGGGGATGACAAATTTACCACGACCGCCCGGAACCGCTACCGGGCCTTAATTCTGGACGAAAGCGGGCGGTATTACCAGGAACTATACGATGAAGCGGATGACTTAAAAACCTTTCAGGTCATTGAACCCAAACTTCCCGACGGCCAGCCCTTAGACTTTATCCCCTGTTTTTTTTGCCCCTTCGACGTGCCGAACAAGTCCATACTCTTGGGGCTTGCCTATGAGAGCATCGGCCTCTACCAAAAGAGCGCCGACTACGAAAACGGCCTGCACTGGACAGGCATACCTACCCCGGTGGTTGAAAACATGGATGCCCAGAAAGATGCGAAGGGTAAGCCTATCCCGGTTCCGTTAGGCGGTTCGACTTTTCTTTTCTTTAGGGAAATTGACGCTGATGTCCGTGTCCATTACCTCGAATTTTCCGGCGAAGGTCTTCACCAGTTGGCCGAGGCCATTGACGCGGGGCTGTACCGCATGGGCTTGCTGGGGGCCAGGGCCATAGGGAGCGACAAGAAAGGGGTCGAGACGGCGGAAACCGCCCGGATATACCGCTCCTCCGAAAACGCCGTCCTCAAGGCGTTTGCACGGGCTATGAGCGAGCAGCTCACCCGGGCGGTACGGCTTATGGCGCAGTGGAACCGCTTTACGCCCGAGATGTACGAGAGCTGGAGCTATGCCCTCAACACCGACTATGACGACCTCAACGCCAACGCCCAGATGATTTCAGTTATTCTCTCCGGGAGAATGAATAACGAAGTACCCCGGTATTCCGTGTACAAGGTGCTGAAAGAAGCGGAGCAGATACCGGATGACTGGAGCTTTGAAACCTTCGCCGAGGAATTAGCCGCAGACAACACCGGGGCGCATGGCCCTGACGGGGAGGCGGCATGATAATGGAGAACGTATATGCTTAACGATCCAAACCAGAATGAAGTTATCGCCGAATTATTTAAGTTACTGGACGATATTTTGGCGGCGATTATCGGAGATGAATAATGCTGAACTCCATAAAAAACAATAAGATATTAGTTGAACTGTTTGGCAAGCTCATAGCCATACGGGACGCCCTGAAAACCGGAGGGGGATTTGCCCGGCGGGAAGAACTGGCCGCCGAAACCGCCGCCCGCGAAGCCTACGACCAGCAGCAGGACGCAAAGATACAGACCTTAAACGGGCATTATTATCCCCTTGACGGCTACGATTTCGGAAAGTCTCTGGACGTGAAAACCCCGAACCCTGATGATGTGGTACTGCTGACTACCTACGCCATGACGACGGAGGACGCAAGCGATCCTGCTGATATTATCGACGGCACAGTTATCAAAAACGAGCATGACGGCGTTGAATTCGTATGGAACGCCACAAGCCAGACATGGATTGATTTTGGCATAGGCAATATCGTAACCGCGGGCAACGACCATTTGGGCGTGGTAGAGGGGACCGCAGACCCGGGGGACGGAAGCAAAGACGGCTTTGTTACCGTGCTTTCCGGCGGCACGCAGAAAACCATCGGATTTACGGAATTAAAAACAACGGTAGGCAATATTGATGC
>JAIRZS010000062.1 GCA_031267115.1 Treponema sp. | reverse complement strand
CTGCGTTCCGGCGAAACCACAAAAAAACTGCCCGTCATGATGCTTACGGCCAAGGGCGCCGAATACGACAAGGTTCTGGGACTGGATTCCGGGGCCGATGACTATATGGCAAAACCGGCGGGCATGATGGAGCTTATTGCCAGGGTCAGGAGTCTGCTGCGGCGTGCCGAATTCGGCGCCGAATCCGGCGCCGGGACGGGCATCGAAAAGAACGAGTACAAGGCAGGGGACCTGTACGTCAGCATACCCCGTCATATAGTCATGGCCGGCGGCGAAAAAGTTACCCTTACCCTGAAGGAATTTGATCTTCTGGTATACCTGTTGAGAAATCCCGGCATTGTTCTTTCCCGTGAACGGATCCTCCAGGCAGTATGGGATTACTCCCTGGTCCTGGAAACACGGACTGTAGACACCCATATCCTTACCCTGCGGACGAAGTTAAAGACCGCCGGTTCGTTGATCAAAACCGTCCGCGGTGTAGGTTACAAAATGGAGGACCCGGAATGAGGGGGAAAATTCTCCGTTTTGTCTGCGCCACGGCGGGATTTTCTATCGTGCTAACCGCCATTTTTAGCCATTTTGCCCTTTACTGGGATTATTCAGCCTCAGAAAAACAGGACCTTGCCGTTGTATCGGCCTACATCGGCACGGGGTTTGAACTGGCCGGGCTGGACTACCTGGAATCCCTTGCCCGGACCAACATTCAAGACGACGTGTCCACACGAATCACCCTGGTTGCCCCCGGCGGCCAGGTGCTCTTTGATACCGACGCCGGCGCGGAAAGCATGGAAAACCACCTTTCGCGGCGGGAAATTCAGGAGGCCATGCAAACGGGGAGCGGCAGGGATACACGATTTTCCCAAACCATGCGGAAACAGACCTATTACTATGCCCTGCGGCTTCAGGACGGGAATATTCTGCGGACTGCAAAAACAACCGACAGTATTTTTATCGCCCTTGTTCAGCCTGTTGTCATAACGGTTCTAATCGCCCTGTTCATTTTTACGGCGGCCGCCTTAATCAGCTCAAGAGTTACCGGGAGGCTCGTAGAATCCATTAACCGCCTTAACCTTGACAACCCCGAAGACAATGATACCTACGAAGAACTCAGCCCCCTGCTTTCGCGGATGAAAAAACAAAACGACATGATAAGCTTCCAGCTTTCCGAACAGAGAAAGCGACAACTGCAGTTTACGGCAATCACGGATAATATGCGGGAGGGCCTGATCATTCTGGATCAAAACGCCCTGGTTTTATCCTGTAATAAAAGTGCGTTAAGACTGCTGGAAGTCCGTCTTGAAAATATTGAAAATCAAAATGCGCTGGTGATCCGCCGGGACAGGGCGTTCCGCACTGTCGTGGAAAAGGTGATTGCAGGAGCCACCGCAGAAACTCTGTTGGCCTCCCCGGAGGGGTACCGGGAAGGGCATCTGCGGATCTTTGCCAACCCGGTGCTTGACAACCGGACCATCCTGGGCGCAGTCCTGCTTATCCTGGATGTAACCGAGCAGGAAGACCGGGAAAGGCTGCGCCGGGAATTTTCCGCCAATGTTTCCCATGAACTGAAAACCCCGCTTATGGCCATTTCCGGCTATGCCGAGATCATGGCGGGGGGGCTGACAAAGCCGGAGGATATGGGACATTTTGCACAAAACATCTACGGGGAATCCCAGCGGCTTATCGCCCTGATCGGCGATATTCTTTTGCTGTCGCGGCTGGACGAACGGCACGAAACGCCGCCCGCGGAAACCATCGATCTTGCTGCCCTTGCCGGGGACATTGTGGAACGGATAAGCGGGGCGGCGGCGGAACGGGGGCTGCATGTTTATCTTGACAGCGAAGAAGCGGAAATTACCGGCGTCCGGCACATACTGGACGAGATGATATACAATCTGCTGGACAACGCGGTAAAGTACAACCGGCAGGACGGGGAAATCCGAGTGTCCATAAAAAAGATCGGGGATGAAGTTGAAATTTCGGTCGCCGATACGGGAATTGGCATAGCGCCGTCCGAGCAGGAACGGATCTTTGAGCGTTTTTACCGGGTTGACAAGAGCCGCAGTAAAGCTGCGGGGGGAACCGGTCTGGGGCTTTCCATTGTCAAACACGGCGCCGCCCTCCACCATGCGACGCTTGAAGTCCTGAGCGACGGCAGCTCGGGCTCCCGCTTTACCTTACGGTTTCAAAACAGCCCGCCCTTCCGGTCTGATAATTAATCTTATCTTAAACCTCTTTGCAATTTCATTTGTTTTTAAGCCCCGGTATACACCGCTTTTCATCACCATTCATGCGGGAATGAATAACATCTATTCTCAAGAGGATTGCTTTCAAGAAGGGCAGATCTTATTCATACTTTCAAATGGCAACAGACGCTCTATGGAATGCTTATATAAGCGCCTCATAGAGCATCTATAGTCCCTTACGCCAGTTCCCCCGCCGCCTTTACCTTAACGCGGTTCGTATTGTTCGGCTGATATTGAAGCGGCACATCTTCCACATCGACAATTTCTACTGTTTCGGGTTTCGCCCCGGCTTGTATCGCCAGCTTAATTGCCTCCGCCTTGCCGTCTTCAATGGCCTTTTCGCGGGGTACATCATTGAACGAAACAAGTTTTTCGTAAAGTCCGCTTACTTTGGAGATCGCCGAACCAATTGCGTTCGCCACGGCGAAGTTTTCCGGCTTGTAAAGTTTTTTCGCACCGGCGATCTTTTCCGGCAGGAGAATCGAACCGCCCCCTACCAGAATCACGTCAATATCCTCACCGGAAGTTTTAATGGAATCAAGGCTTTCCTCGACCATTTCCACGATTTTTTTCAGCGCTTTTTCGGCAAAGGCCTTGTCGATATGGGCAACCTTTGAAGCGTCCCCGATATTGGCGGCAAGACCCATCCGCACTGCGATGTCCGTGGCGGTGAGCGTATCGCCGCCAAAAACGAGCGCCTTTTCGGTAATCTCGTAACCCACACTATCCGGGCCCACAGTAACAAGGCCGTCTTTTTCGCGGACAATGCTTCCGCCCCCAAGCCCTATCGAAATAACATCAGGCATACGGAAATTGGTGCGGACCCCGCCAATGGTAACGGCAACCCCGGATTCGCGGGGAAAGCCCTTCTGTAAAATGCCAAAATCCGTAGTAGTGCCGCCGATGTCAATAACCACGGCATTGGAAAGCCCGGACAAAAAGCCCCCTCCCCGGATGCTGTTGGTAGGGCCGCACGCTATCGTCAAAATAGGGTAGCGGCGGGCGTTTTCCATATTCAACAGCGTTCCGTCATTTTGCGA
>JAIRZS010000039.1 GCA_031267115.1 Treponema sp. | reverse complement strand
CCCCCACTCCGCAAAAAGTCTTGTCAAGACTTTTTGCCATATCCGGTTGAACGAGGGGGTCTGGACCCCCTCCGCTCGAAAAAACTGTCATTTTTTTCGAGCTACCCCCGCTTGGCAATTTTGGCAGGTGTGACTGAATAGTTACCTCCTCCTATCTTATGCGCCGGTTAAAAGCGGCACAAGGGCAAGGACTATGCCGCCCGCGATAACCGAGCCGAGCTGGCCCGACACATTGGCGCTTACCGCGTGCATAATCACAAAAGTATCGGGGTCTTCCTCGGTGGCGAGTCTTTGAATGACCCGGGCGCTCATGGGAAAGGCGGAAATACCGGCGGCGCCCACCATGGGATTGATCTTCTCTTTCAGGAAAAGGTTCAGAAATTTGGCGAACAAAACGCCCCCCGCGGTATCGAACACAAACGCCGCCAGCCCCATGGCGATGATCATCAGGGTCTGGGGAGTCAGGAAACGATCGGCGGTCATGCTGGAACCGATGGTAATGCCCAGAAGCAGGGTCACGATATTGGCAAGCTCGTTCTGGGCTGCGGCGGAAAGCCGCCCCAGAACGCCGCATTCGCGGATCAGGTTGCCGAACATAAGGGAGCCGATAAGGGGTACGCTTATGGGCGCGACAAAGCCCGCGATCAGCGTAACCGCAATAGGGAAGCATATTTTAAGGCTTTTGGGAGTATCCCCGTCATGGGCGGTCATCTTGATCCGCCGTTCCTTTTTTGAGGTGATCAATTTTATCACCGGCGGCTGGATCAGGGGAACCAGGGCCATATAGGAGTAGGCGGCTACCGAAATGGGGCCCAGGTACTTTTGCGCGAAACGGGTCGCCACAAAGATCGATGTAGGCCCGTCCGCCGCGCCTATTATGCCGATAGCGCTTGCCACTTTAAGGTCCTGGAAATCCGAAAGAAAGGGCAGCGCCTGGCCCAGGGCGACAGCCAGGATAATCGTGGCAAATATGCCGAATTGCGCGGCGGCCCCGAAAAACATCATTACCGGGTTTTTGAACATAGGCCCAAAGTCGCACATGGCCCCCACGGCCACAAAGATAAGTACCGGGAAAAGCTCTGTGGCAATCCCTGCCCGGAAGAGAAGCTGGAGAAAGCCCGGTTCTCCCTCGTAAGCCCAAACAACGGAAAGGGGCAGATTAACCAGAATCGTCCCAAACCCTATAGGCAAAAGCAGCATGGGTTCGTATTCTTTTTTGATCGCCAGAAAAATAAGCAAGAATCCGACGGCGATCATCACCGCGCTGGGCCAGCTAAACGAAGTAAAACCTATAAATAATTCCTGCATGGTGAATTGAGTATAGCGCAAGCGGGGAATAATTGATAGGGCGCAAATATTCAGTCTACGCCTGCCAATAATTGCCAAGCGGACGGGGTCCAGACTCCCTTGCTCAAATGACTAAATAATTACAATAGGGGCGTATTTTCAAAAATTCATTTTTGAAAAACTTCTTCTTGTTGAAAAAACTCCAGCAGGCTTTCAATCCCCTGCCCGGTAAAGGCCGAAACTGCGAAAACCGGGGAGGCCCCGGCCAGGACAAGCCGTTTCCGGACAGACTCAATTTCCTCCTCTCCGCCAATGTCCGCTTTTGTTATCACGCCGGTTACGGGGCAGTTAAACATGGAGGCAAGTCCCGCCATAAGCTGGTAGTGCCTGTTTCCGCAATCCAGGGCAAGCAGCAGCAGGTCCGCTTCGGCGGAACTGTTTATCAGGCGGTTCCAGTACCAGCGGCCCTCAAGGTATTCGCCGGGGGTATCAATCGCCGCGCCGATTTGGATGATAGTCTGGGTTTTGCACCCAATCAGGGGAAGGCCGGCCAGCCTTTGGCACAGGGTGGTTTTACCGCAGGAAACCGGGCCGGCCACCATCACATACATCAGGTTCTCGTTATCTCGGCGGGAAAGAATTTAAGGGTATCGGTGAGGACGCGCATAATATCGCGCAGCGCGGATTCCACACTGGAAAGATCTCCCGAAATGACCAGGGAACCTGAAAAACGGTCCACAAACACCAGCTTTATATCGGCGGCCTTGGTCGCCACATCCGCGCCAATGATGGCGCCTTCGCTGGGAGTTATGGTAAG
This sequence comes from Treponema sp., assembly GCA_031267115.1. Taxonomy (GTDB): domain Bacteria; phylum Spirochaetota; class Spirochaetia; order Treponematales; family Breznakiellaceae; genus JAIRRR01. Next base: position 982 of record JAIRZS010000039.1, on the reverse strand, counting down.
GATTCCCAGGGCGCCGCCGGTAATGTCAATGGCGCCGAGTTTTTTGTATAGATCGGGATCGGGGTTGGAAATAAGGTGGCAAAGCGTAACCTGTTTGCCGGGCACAAATTCCTGAATGATCCGCTGTTTTTCTTCAATCATTGCCTTTCCTCCATCGCCTTTCATCTAGCCTTGACGCGGGCGGCGCTTCGTCAAAGACATGCGTCGCCGGCTTCTTCAAGGAAGAAGGCAGCCGTGTTTTTAATTATGCCCGTTATGTCTTTCGCCGAAGAAACACTGTTTCTGCGCATGATAAGATTGTACGCCGTGGTCATCGCCATGGCGCGGGCTTTATTGCGCGCCAACGAATCCGTGAGCGCGTCGAAATCCGGCGTCGCGCCATAAGCGCCGATCCTGCTGCATATCTGGGAACCCATAAAGCCGCATAGCTCCCTGAGATAGGTCAAAAACAGGGCTTCCAGGTATTCCGGGTATTCCTTAAATTCATCCTTCGCGTCCTGAGCCCAGCATTCCCTAAAAACTTTACAATATTCATATACCGTGCCTTCTATATACCCCAGAATCTCCTCCCTGTACCGCGCCCTTTCTTCCGAATTCCACTCGTCGTGGTAGAACCACGTATCATAAGTATAAACCAGGTTGCCCAAAAGATAACCGCTGTCGGAAGAAAAGGGCCCCATATGGGTGTATTCCATGTCGATGATCTTCATCTCGGAACCTTCGATCAGCACATTCGATGTGTGCAGATCCCCATGCACAAGGCATTCCTGTTTTTTTATGTAAATGTCCCTTAGTTTCATCAGTTCCAGCCTGACTTCGCGCTTGCTCCAAAAGAAGTCCGACGCGGCTTTGTGGAGAGGATCGGGATCTTCGCTGCTATTTTCCACATCGGCGAATATATTTTTTCTCCGAAAGAGGATGCTTTCCATTATCAGACTCATATCCGGGCTGGTAAACCGAACGCCCATTTCTTTATGCAGGC